>NZ_JAPVZJ010000003.1:0-140644 GCF_041432295.1 Streptococcus sp. 27098_8_109 | reverse complement strand
TTTTTTCATTAAAAAGTCATAAATTTCTTGCACGGTACCCAGCGCCATCATTTCTTGGTCTTTGACGGTTTGTTTGAGATTTTGGTAAATCTGACTTTCTCCGATTTCTCTCTTTGGCGCTTCTTTATTGACTGTCATAACCCCATCTTTGATTACCACAAAACCTAATTCTTCAAATATTTGAATCATTTTGACCAGCAAGATTTGCTGAATATTAAGATAAGCTGCCAAATCTTTCAGCTTGTAGCGAATATCAAACTCTGGAAACTGGTAGATGGTCTTGTACAATTTGGCAAACTGCTCTCTAGTCCCATAGCCTGTCAGATAGTAGGCCTTGTCAATATCATTTTTGAAATAAACAGCAGAAAAATTCTGCTCCTGAAAAATGGTCTTCAGCTGAGTAATATCCTCAGGAATGGTTTTTACAACCACAGCATCACTATTTACTAGATTGGGCAGTTCCCCAGCAAAATCCAAGACTGGAACCCCTTCTGGCAAAACTGCATTCTTCCCACGGATGTTAAAAAGTTGAACACCCTCCACACGCGCATCCACCATCATCAACTGCAGGGCAGTTTGTCCATTCCATTGGTTGACAGACAATTTGACTGCCAGCTCTAGATTCTTGGTTTGAGCAAATTCTGTTGCCCATCTACCTTGTCCGAAGGCCACCACTTCAAAACTCGCCTCACCTTTGGAAATTTTCAACTTGAGATGGACATTTCCTGCCCCCATAGTACGGGCACTTTCGACCTGAAAATCCTTTATATAAAAGACAGGTTTCTGATTGTCCATTCCAAAGGGAGCTAAACGTTCAAAACTTTTGACCGTTTCTAAGCTAAGTGTCTCCAAATCCAGTTCTTCATCTAGATTTAACTTGTTCTTGCCAGCAGCATCTGCTCCTTTTTCACGGACATAATCTTCCAAAACCTGAGATAAATCTGAGAGTTTCTCCACTTCCAGCGTCATTCCTGCTGCGCCAGCATGGCCACCAAAGGCGATAAAGAGGTCTCGATGGGGATCCAGCGCCTCAAAAATATCGACCGCTTCCACACTACGAGCACTACCCTTTGCACGACCGTCCTCTATATTGAGAACGATGACTGTCTGCCCTAGTTCTTCCAACAAACGACCAGCCACGATTCCTAGAACCCCAGGATTCCAGCCTTCCTTGGCCAAGACTTGGACCTTCTTCTCAGGGTCCACCATGGTCTTAGCTTCTTCATAGATAGACTGGACGATTTCCTTGCGCTCTTCGTTTTTCTGGTGAATCATGAGGGCAATCTCGTGAGCTTCCTCGTCGTCAAATCCAGTCAACAAATCAATGGCAGGATTGGGATCATCCAAGCGGCCCAAGGCATTCAAACGAGGGGCAATCTGAAAACCAACCGTTTCTTCTGTTACTTCGTTGGCGGCAATCCCAGCCATGTCTAGCATTTCTTGTAGACCAATACGCTGAGTGTGTCCCAACATTTCCAGACCATACTGAACCAAGATACGGTTCTCATCCGTCAAACTCACCATATCTGCAATAGTTCCGATAGCGACCAAATCAAGCAATTCCACTTGTACTTCTTCTAAAAGGGCACAAGCCAGCTTGAAAGCAACTCCACAACCAGCCAAATATTTGAAAGGATAGTTCGCATCCGGATGTTCAGGATGGACAATAGCATAGGCATCTGGTAAGGTTTCAGGCATGGAATGATGGTCTGTCACAATGACATCTACTCCCATAGACTGGGCCAGTTCAATGGCTTCATGACCAGCAACCCCATTATCAACCGTCACAATCAAGGAAATTCCTTCTTGCTCGATAAAATATTTGTAAACACTGGCATTAGGTCCATAACCGTCGGTAAAACGATTGGGCAGATAAACCCGGCACTCGGCACCAAGCTGTTCCAAACTTTCCTTAACAATCGAAGCCGAAGTCATGCCATCTGCATCGTAGTCTCCATAGACAAGAATATTTCCCCCTTCTTCAATGGCCTGACGAATCCGCTCCACTGCCTTATCCATATCATGGAGCAGATAAGGGTCGTGCAAGTCCTCCAAGGAAGGTTCTAAAAACTTCTTCAGACTTTCTTGGTCCTGAATCCCTCTCTCAAATAATAACCGAGCCACTTCAGGACCCAGTCCAGCCTTTTTGGCTATTTTTGTAAAATCCGCATCTTCTACCTGCGGGGCAAACTGCCATTCATAAGTAGGTGTTATCAACAAGACATCCACTCTTTCTAAGAATTCTATTGCTTCATTATAACATGATTTAGGCTTTTTCTCTATCCTGATTGCTTTCTACAAAAATTTTACTAACTTTTTTTCTGATATGATTTGACAAGAAAAATCTTTTGGTGTAGAATCATGTTATAAAATCTAACACAAAGGAGATTCCTTATGGCTTTAGTAGAATTTGAACACGTCGAAAAATATTACGGGGACTACCACGCACTCCGCGACATCAATCTCCGTTTTGAAAAAGGGCAAGTCGTTGTCCTCCTAGGCCCTTCTGGTTCAGGGAAATCCACTCTAATCCGTACCATCAATGGTTTAGAGGCTGTTGACAAAGGAAGTCTTCTAGTAAATGGTCACCAAGTTGCTGGTGCCAGCCAGAAAGATTTGGTGCCGCTTCGCAAGGAAGTCGGCATGGTTTTCCAGCATTTTAACCTCTATCCACACAAAACGGTGTTAGAAAACGTAACACTTGCGCCCATAAAAGTTCTAGGAATTGATAAAAAAGAAGCTGAAAAGACAGCCCAAAAATATCTGGAATTTGTAAATATGTGGGACAAGAAAGATTCTTATCCAGCCATGCTTTCTGGTGGACAAAAACAACGGATTGCCATCGCTCGTGGTCTTGCCATGCATCCTGAACTCCTCCTATTTGATGAACCAACATCTGCCCTAGACCCTGAAACTATCGGCGATGTTCTAGCGGTTATGCAAAAATTGGCCCACGATGGTATGAATATGATTGTCGTTACCCATGAAATGGGCTTTGCCCGTGAAGTTGCGGATCGTATCATCTTTATGGCTGATGGAGAAGTTTTGGTGGATACGACAGATGTTGATGACTTTTTCGACAATCCAAGCGAACCTCGTGCCCAACAATTCCTCAGCAAAATCATCAACCACGAAAGTGACAAAGTCAAATAAGGAGGCGCCTATGAAAAAGAAATTCTTTTTATCCGCATTATTGATTAGCCTTTTCGGCCTTGCTGCTGCAAAACCAGTTCAGGCCGACACCAGTGTCGCAGATATTCAAAAGAGAGGCGAACTAGTTGTCGGTGTCAAACAAGACGTTCCCAACTTTGGCTATAAGGATCCCAAGACAGGGACCTATTCTGGTATCGAAACCGACTTGGCCAAAATGGTAGCAGATGAGCTCAAGGTCAAAGTTCGCTATGTGCCTGTTACCGCTCAAACCCGTGGACCCCTCCTAGACAATGAACAGGTCGATATGGATATCGCAACCTTCACCATCACAGACGAACGCAAAAAACTCTACAACTTTACCAGCCCTTACTACACAGATGCTTCTGGATTTTTGGTCAATAAATCTGCCAAAATCAAAAAGATTGAGGACCTAAACGGCAAAACCATCGGAGTTGCCCAAGGTTCCATCACCCAACGCCTGATTACTGAACTGGGTAAAAAGAAAGGTCTGAAGTTTAAATTCGTCGAACTTGGTTCCTACCCAGAATTGATTACTTCCCTGCATGCTCACCGTATCGATGCCTTTTCCGTTGACCGCTCGATTCTATCTGGCTATATCAGTAAACGCACAGTACTACTAGATGATAGTTTCAAGCCATCTGACTACGGTATTGTTACCAAGAAATCAAATACCGAGCTCAACGACTATCTTGACAACTTGGTTACTAAATGGAGCAAGGATGGTAGTTTGCAGAAACTTTATGACCGTTACAAGCTCAAACCATCTAGCCATTCCGCAGAATAAGGAGGACACCCTATGACAGATTTATCATCTTGGACAGCCTATTTTCAGGATTTTGGACAATTTTTCAATGGTTTCCTCTTCACCCTTGCCCTAGCGATTGGATCCTTTATCCTCGCTATGGTTTTGGGCATCTTCTTTGGAGCTATGTCAACCAGCAAACGTCCAATTTTGCGCATTTTGGCTCGCATCTTTGTTGAATTTTACCAAAACACTCCCCTCTTGGTGCAGTTTGTTATCGTCTTTTATGGTCTACCCCTTATCAGTGACCACACCATCATGATTCCGATTTATTGGACGGCTGTTCTCTGCGTGGGACTCTATCACGGCGCCTATATCGCTGAGGTGATTCGCTCAGGTATTCAATCTATTCCTAGCGGTCAGATGGAAGCTGCCTTATCGCAAGGTTTTACCTATATCAGTGCCATGCGCTTGATTATCTTGCCTCAGGCTTTCCGTATCATTCTCCCTCCTTTGACCAATCAAATTGTCAACCTCATTAAGAATACATCGACAGTCGCTATCATTTCTGGAGTCGACTTGATGTTTGTGACCAAGTCTTGGTCAGCACTTAACGGAAACTATATCCCAGCCTTTCTAGGTGCTGCCCTTCTCTACTTCTCTCTTTGCTTTCCTGTTGCCCAGTTTGGCCGCAAGATGGAGCAAGCCAACAAAAAAGCCTATTCACTTTAGGAGGTTACTATGGAATCCATTTTAGAAGTTTTGACCCCAGATAACCTAGTCTTTATCTTTAAAGGATTTGGCTTGACCCTCTACATTTCTCTGATTGCCATCGTCCTCTCTACCCTTATCGGTACGGTGCTAGCCGTCATGAGAAATGGGAAAAATCCTGTCTTACGTATCATCTCCAGCATTTATATCGAGTTTGTGCGTAACGTTCCCAACCTCCTCTGGATTTTCACTATCTTTTTAGTCTTTAAGATGAAGTCCACTCCAGCAGGTATTACAGCCTTCACTCTCTTTACCTCAGCAGCCTTGGCTGAGATTATCCGAGGCGGTCTCAATGCCGTAGACAAGGGACAGTACGAAGCAGGAATGTCTCAAGGATTTACCTCAGCCCAAATCCTCTACCACATCATTCTCCCACAAGCCATTCGTAAAATGCTGCCAGCCATTATTTCTCAGTTTGTAACCGTGATTAAGGATACCAGCCTCCTCTACTCTGTTATCGCCCTACAAGAGCTCTTTGGAGCCAGCCAAATTCTCATGGGCCGTTATTTCGAACCAGAGCAAGTCTTCAGTCTGTATATCCTGATTGCCCTCATCTACTTCAGCTTTAACCTAGCAATTTCGAGCCTGTCTCATATGCTAGCCAAACGTTGGCAACAAGCTGCAGAATAATACTCTTCGAAAATCAAATTCAAACCACGTCAGCTTCACCTTGCCGTACTCAAGTACAGCCTGCGTCTAGCTTCCTAGTTTGCTCTTTGATTTTCATTGAGTATAAACAGCCACTCTCCAGTTCAATTGGAGAGTTTTTCAACTCAATCACAAAAAACACTGCCAGATTTCTAGCAGTGTTTTGAGTTTTATTTATCTTAGTAAACTGTTTTTTCAGTTTCTACATCGAAGAAGTGTGCTTTGTTCAAGTCAAATCCAAGTTCAACTGTTGCACCTGTTTGCAAGTAGTCACGAGCATCAACTTTAGCAACAAATTCATCTTTACCAACTTGGCAGTAAAGGTGAGATTCTGAACCAAGCAATTCTGATACAGAGATAGTCGCTTTGACAACTGATTCTGGGAAAGTTTCAAGGAAAGCAGGTTCCGCATTCACGTCTTCTGGACGGATACCGAAGATCAATTCTTTACCTTCGTAGCCTTTTTCACGAAGAACTTTCAATGCTCCTTCTGGCACTTTCAAACGGAAACCGTCAGAAACAATTTCGCTACCAACCAATTTCACGTTGATGAAGTTCATAGCTGGGCTTCCGATGAATCCTGCTACGAATTTGTTAACTGGGTTTTTGTAAACTTCTTGAGGAGTACCGATTTGTTCTACACGTCCGATAGTACCTGTACCAGCAGGGTTCTTAGTTGCTGACATGATAACAATACGGTCTGCAAGTGTCATCGCTTCTGTTTGGTCGTGAGTTACGTAGATAGTTGTAGCTCCGATACGACGGTGGATTTTCGCAATTTCAGCACGCATTGATACACGAAGTTTTGCATCCAAGTTTGACAAAGGTTCGTCCATCAAGAACACTTTTGCATCACGGACAATCGCACGACCCATGGCAACACGTTGACGTTGACCACCTGAAAGGTCAGCTGGTTTACGTTCCAAGAATTCTTTCAATCCAAGGATTTCAGCTGCTTCTTGCACACGTTTGTCGATGTCTTCCTTACTGTATTTACGCAATTTCAAACCGAAAGCCATGTTGTCATAAACAGTCATGTGTGGGTAAAGAGCGTAGTTTTGGAATACCATGGCGATGTCACGGTCTTTTGGAGCTACGTCGTTGACAACCACACCATCGATAGATGCAGTACCTTCTGTGATGTCTTCAAGACCAGCAATCATACGAAGAGTTGTTGATTTACCACATCCTGAAGGACCTACGAAAACGATAAATTCTTTGTCTTTGATGTCCAAGTTGAAGTCTTCAACTGAGTAGTGTTCGCTATTTGGATATTTTTTGTAAATGTTTTTAAGATTCAATTCTACCATGAGGTGAACTCCTTTTGTTTTTTGATAGTTTTATTATAGATGAAAACGCTTTACATTTCTATGGCAAGGTGACCAAAAAAATAAAAAAGTTCTGTGCAACTTGCACAAAACTTTAGAGAATATCTGGTAAAATCAACTGATAACATAAGGTCAGATCAGTCAATTCCTTCAACTGAAGCCCTGTCAATTCTTCCCATTTATCAATCTTGTATTGGAGAGAATTACGGTGCAAATAGAGTTGCTGGGCTGTTTTAGTTAGGACTGCACTATTTTCCCAAAGGGAGAGAATGATTTCCTGAATCTGGTCTTGATCCAAAATCATCTGGTGCAGGCATTCTTTAATGACTCTCAGGTCCACAACTCTTTCCCCCATACTCCAAAGATAGAGTTGTGAAAAGGTATGAACACCTTGGTGACCCTGACGCCACCAAGTCTTAAACAAATCTCGCTCTGCTTTAATCAAGTCTGATAGGGCTTGATGGCCTGTCTGAGACCAAACCTGGCCCAACATGATAGATAGACGCAGTCCAAAGTCATATTCAACCGCTTCAATCGTATCACTTAAAATAGCTCGTACAGAAGTGTATTTATCTTGTTGAAGCACGAAAACATAATCCTGAGCTCCGACCTGAAGCACCGTCTGACAGTTAGGAAAAAGGGTCCGCATCATATCTAGCCAAGAAGCTAGATTTTCCTGCTGAAAATAGGAAAGATGGCAATAAACCAACTGAATCTTTTTAAAAGCTTGCGGTGCCTGTCCCTTGCCCTCAATCAGATAAGAATACCAAGGATTGAGCGAACGAGCCTGCTCCTGCTGGGTCAAAAGGGCAACCAACTGCTTTTCACGCTCGCTGAGCCCAGCTTCCTCCAGCAAAATCCACTGCTGAGAAGCTAAAGGGAGAGTGAGATAGCCCTCTTTCTCTACTGGTTGGTCTGAAATCTGAGCTTCAGGAAACCAGTCTTGTAGTTCTTTTGCCATCATGTCCTAGCCCTCCACTTTTTGGATGCACCACGAAATCAAGCTCTCAAGACGTTCCAGATTTTCAGTCATATGGAGATAACCCATGACTGCTTCAAAACCCGTGGACATACGGTAAGTCACCACATCAGCATTTTTGGCCTTGGTGTGACTATTGGTATTGCGACCACGTTTGTAGATTTCTTCTTCTTTTTCTGTTAAGACCTGCTCCTCTAACATAAGGGAAATCAGGCGAGCCTGAGCCTTGGCTGAGACATACTTGGTCGCTTCTTGATGGAGTTTATTGGGCTTTGTCATGCCTTTGAGGATGAGGTGACGGCGAATATACATAGAATACACCGCGTCCCCCTCAAAAGCTAACGCAATCCCGTTAATGAGATTGACATCAATCACGTGTCCACCTCACTCCATCTTTGGTGTCAAGGAGCTTAATCCCTTGAGCAGCCAATTGGTCACGGATCTGGTCCGCTGTAGCAAAGTCACGATTGGCACGCGCTTCTTGGCGTTTTTGGATCAAGTCTTCAATCTCTGCATCCAAAACTTCCTCAATAAAGACAATTCCAAAGACCCCTAACATAGCCGCAAGAGCTTCCTTAACACTTGTATCATAGTTGCCAGAATTGATCCACTTGGCCATTTCAAAGACTACTGTGATTCCATTTGCCGCGTTAAAATCTTCATCCATTGCTGCTACAAACTTATCTTTAAAAGCTTGCAACTCTTGAGCATCTACAGTTCCAGTAAATGGTTGCTCATAGGTGTTTTTCAAATACTTGAGATTGGTCTCGGCGTCTCGCACTGCCTTTTCCGTAAAGTTGATAGGCTTGCGGTAATGTTGAGTCGCAAAGAAGAAACGAAGCACTTGCCCATCGAGCGTTTTGAGGGCATCGTGCACTGTGATAAAGTTGCCCAAGGATTTGGACATCTTGACATTGTCGATATTGACAAAGCCATTGTGCATCCAGTAGTTGGCAAAGGTCTTACCTGTTTTGGCTTCTGACTGGGCAATTTCATTGGTATGGTGAGGAAACTCTAGGTCAGCTCCACCACCGTGAATATCAATGGTGTCGCCCAAAATCTCTGTCGACATGACTGAACACTCGATGTGCCAGCCCGGACGACCAGGTCCCCAAGGACTGTCCCAAGAAATCTCGCCTGATTTGGCAGATTTCCAGAGGGCAAAGTCTACAGGATTTTCCTTACGAGCTGTTTCTTCATCGGTACGACCTGAAGCACCCAGCTCCAAATCTTCCAAGGTTTTATTAGCCAATTTGGCATAGTTGTGAGATTTTTCCACACGGAAATAGACATCTCCTTGACTCTCGTAGGCAAAACCTTTTTCAATCAAGTCTTCCACAAAGCGGATGATATCAGCCATAAACTCCACCACACGCGGATGGCGAGTCGCAGGTTTGACACCCAAGGCCGTCACATCCTCACGAAAGGCAGCGATGTACTTGTCCGCAACCTCCTGAGGAGTGATACCCTCTTCCTTGGCACGGTTGATAATCTTATCATCCACATCCGTAAAATTGGAAATATAGGCGACGTCATAACCACGGTATTCAAAATAGCGACGAATCGTATCAAAAGCTACTGTTGAGCGGGCATTCCCCACGTGGATATAGTTATACACGGTTGGCCCACAAACATACATCTTGACTTTGCCGTCCTCAATCGGGACAAATTCTCGCAAATCACGAGACATGGTGTCATAGATTTTAATCATAAAATAATAGTCAGGAAAACTAAAATCCGAGAACAGTTAGTTTCATCATTAAGAGTTCAATTGAATTTCAGTCCGAATGTCTCTACACTTCGGAATCCCTTGCTCCTTTCTCATTCAGATAAACCACCTGGGTCTGTTTGACAAAGCCAATTTTTTCATACAAGCGCTTGGCACCTACATTGCTGTCCTCTACTGCAATCTGAAATTCCTTGTCATTTTGCTCAATTAGTTGGTTGACAAGGGATTTTGCTAAGTAGCTTCCATAGCCTTTCCCACGTTCAGGTTCAGATATTGCTAACCCGTAGAAGTAATTCGTATTAGTCGATAAATCTACCGTGCAAGTTCCAATAATCTGACCGTCTTTTAACAAAATATATAAGCGACTTTCTGGATCCTTCAGAGCTTCAGCGACATATCTATCCACAATCTCTCTAGATTCATGCTCTTCTGAGAATGCCTGAAATTTTAACTGACTAATTTGATCCTGATACGAACTATCTGCTAACAAAACTTCAAGATTGGAAACATTTGCTAACGGATAAGGTTTTCTATCCTTACCTAACCAAGTTTCTGTCTCTTCATCCTCGACCAATCCCCAGTTGATGACAAAATAAGGATAACGGTCTAGAAAAACACGCTCTGTCTGAAAAGTGACTGAACAAATAGAGAAAGAAGCTGTTTCTCTCTCAAAACTAGTAAACAATGCACGCGCAATTCCCTGACGGCGATGATCTGGATGAACCAGTATCGTCACTTCTACATCTTGGTCATCTGCATAGACAGTTAATAAACCAACAAGTTCGCCTTTTTCATAATAAAGGAAAAAGGCGGGCATGTTTGGGTCAAAATTAAGCATGTTAGATAGATAAGGATCACGATAGGTACCGTCATAGTTTTGGCAACAGTTAATTAGTTTTTTCGCCTCAGATAGCTCCTCTTGGCTTAACTTGTTTCTTGCTTGAATCATATAGCCATCCTCTACAACCCAGACGATCTGTGACTGGCTTCTTTAGCCTGCTCGAGTTTATTGACGTAGTACTCTCGTTTTTCTTCAACTTCGTGGATAGTCGGTTCATCCTTCTGTCCATGAACTCGGACAATCTTGGCCGGAATACCGACAACCGTCACATCACTAGGTACATCTGCTACGACAACTGCTGCAGCACCGACCTTGGCATTTGCACCAATTTCTACAGGACCAATGACTTGGGCATGGGCTGATATAAGGGCACCCTGACGAACGGTCGGATGGCGTTTGCCAACATCCTTACCAGTTCCACCAAGAGTTACTCCGTGGTAAAGCATAACGCCTTTTTCAACAATCGCTGTTTCCCCAATCACCAGACCAGAACCGTGGTCGATAAAGACACCTGAATCAATCTGAGCACCCGGATGAATCTCAATCTGAGTCCAAAAGCGCCAGAACTGACTGTGCATACGAGCCAGGAGTTTGAAGCCATGCTTCCAGAGAAAATGCGAGAGACGGTGGGCCGCCAAGGCCTTGACACCTGGATAAGTCAGCAAAACCTCCAAAGTGGTGCGGGCCGCTGGATCATTTTCTTTTACGATATCAATGGTTTCGCGCCACCATCCCATACATTTCTCCTTTTCTTATTCTGAATCTTTTGGTGTTTCTGTAATTTCTTTCTTAGGTTTGTGATCCTTGTGATGACGTGGGCGGTGAGGACGCTCTGTTTTTTCACCTTTTTCATCACGTTCAGGTTTTGGAGGACGAGGAAGAAGGGCCTTCATAGAAGCATCCACACGTCCTTTTTCATCAATCTTGATAACCTTAACATCAACTTCATCCCCGATTGCTACCAAGTCTTCGACATTATTGGTACGTGTCCAAGCCATCTCAGAGATATGAACAAGGGCATCTGTCTTATCAAAGAGGTTAACAAAGGCACCAAATTTCTCGATACGAACGACTTTAGCACGGTAAACTTCGTCCACCTTAGCTTCACGGACCAAACCAGCAATAATTTCTTTAGCACGGTTAATAGCATCTTGGTCGCTAGAGTAGATAGACACATTTCCTTCTTCATCGATATCAATCTTAACGCCTGTTTCAGCGATAATCTTGTCGATAGTTTCTCCACCCTTACCGATGACAATCTTAATCTTGTCCACATCAATCTTGATGGTATCAATTTTCGGAGCAGTTGGAGCCAATTCTGGACGAACTTCTGGAATAGTTGCTTCAATCACATCAAGGATTTCAAAACGAGCTTTCTTGGCTTGGGCAAGGGCTTCAGTCAAGATTTCTGCAGTGATCCCTTGGATCTTGATATCCATTTGAAGGGCTGTAATCCCGTCACGAGTTCCTGCAACCTTGAAGTCCATGTCTCCAAAGTGATCTTCCAAACCTTGGATATCTGTCAAGACTGTATAGTTGTTTCCATCTGAAATAAGACCCATGGCAATTCCTGCTACTGGCGCCTTGATTGGCACACCACCAGCCATAAGGGCAAGCGTTCCCGCACAGATAGAAGCCTGAGATGAAGAACCATTTGATTCCAAGACCTCAGCTACCAAACGGATAGCATATGGGAATTCTTCCAAACTTGGCAAGACTTGAGCAAGAGCACGCTCACCAAGAGCACCGTGACCGATTTCACGACGACCAGGTGCACCGTAGCGTCCAGTTTCCCCTACAGAGTATTGAGGGAAGTTATAATGGTGCATAAAGCGTTTCTTATACTCTGGATCCAAACCATCAATGATTTGAGTTTCACCCATCGGAGCCAAGGTCAAGACTGAAAGGGCCTGAGTTTGCCCACGAGTGAAGAGACCTGAACCGTGCACACGAGGAAGGAAGTCAACAACCGCATCCAAAGGACGGATTTCATCGACCTTACGACCATCAGGACGAATCTTGTCTTCTGTAATCAAGCGGCGCACTTCAGCGTGTTCCATTTGTTCCAAGATTTCAGCCACATCACGCATGATACGGTCAAATTCTTCGTGATCTGCATATTTTTCTTCATAAACAGCAGTCACTTGGTCTTTAACTGCTTGAGTTGCAGCTTCACGAGCCAATTTTTCTTCTACTTGGACTGCCTTTTGGAGGTCACTGTTGTAGGCTGCGATGATTTCAGCCTGCAATTCAGCGTCCACATGAAGCAATTCTACTTCTGCTTTTTCCTTACCAACTGCTGCAACGATTTCTTCTTGGAAGGCAATCAATTCTTTGACTGCTTCATGCCCTTTAAGAAGAGCTTCCAGCATGATTTCTTCTGACAATTCTTTAGCACCAGACTCTACCATGTTGATGGCGTGTTTGGTACCAGCTACTGTCAATTCAAGGAGAGATTGCTCTGCTTGTTCTTGCGTAGGGTTGATGATGATTTGACCATCCACATAGCCAACCTGTACCCCAGCGATTGGTCCGTCAAATGGAATATCTGAGATAGAAAGCGCTAAAGAAGAACCAAACATAGCTGCCATAGGTGCAGAGGCATTTTCATCATAAGAAAGTACTGTGTTAATCACTTGCACTTCATTACGGAAACCTTCCGCAAACATAGGACGGATTGGACGGTCAATCAAACGCGCTGTCAAGGTCGCATCTGTTGAAGGACGTCCTTCACGTTTCATAAAGCCACCAGGAAACTTCCCAGCTGCATACATTTTTTCTTCGTAGTTGACTTGAAGAGGGAAGAAATCTCCAGTTGCCATTTTCTTAGACATAACGGCAGCAGTCAAGACAGTTGACTCACCGTAACGTACAACAACTGCGCCATTCGCTTGCTTAGCAGCCTGACCAGTCTCTACAATTAACTCACGACCCGCAAAAGTCGTTTGAAACACTTGTTTTGTCATTTTAATCCCCTTTGGATTGATGAAATTATACGCCTTGCCTACAAAGATCAAGATACTAAGGACGTCAAAAGCAAAGTAAAAATAGGAAACTGACGAAGTCTTCGATGAAGACAAGACAGTTTATCTTTTTTACACAGCTTTTCGGCCGGGTTCAATTATACAAGATATTTTGGACGGTTCGGCTTGCCGAACATTTCTGTAGAAAAATAGGAAGGTGACGCCGCACTCGATGAGTGCTAGGAGGCTTATCTTTTTTCCTAAGAAATGAGGCCAAAATTCAATTAAGTATCTTTTTGATATTTCCCTGAAATAGTGCGGACGGGAGGTAAAATTATCCAGTGGATGATTTTAGAAATCCAGGGAATTTCAATATTAATTTTTGAGTACTTCGCCTTTTCATTTCTATGCTCAGGCTAAAATAGTTTCCCGAACTATTTTACTCTCAAAAATTCCGTCCTAGAAAATAACAGAATTATTCTCTAGGATACCACGATAGCGTGAGATATCTTTTAAATACTCACTCCGTTCGTGTTTTTTGAGACACACATCATCAGATTTTGTTTAAAAAATAATAAACTTTAAACAAACTTCTACAACCTAAATACCCTCATCTTTGTATCAAGTACGTACAGAGTCTATTTTATCATATTTTTCTTAAAAAGTGCGGTCTTTACCATTAAAAAGGAACCATTCCCCTCACCTGAGAAGAATGGTTTGCTTTTTATTATCCTAGAGACTGATGATTAAACAAGGCATGTGTTGCTTGGTGGATATATTTTGCTGTTTCTGCATTGTTCATAGTGTAGAGATGTACACCGGCAACATCCTGAGTTACCAAGTCCACGATTTGGTCCACTGCATAGGCAAGTCCTGCTGCTCTGAGCGACTCAGGGGCATGCTCATACTTGTCTAAAATGGCTTTGAATTTGCGTGGAAGATGGATATTCTCACAAGTCTTCAAGAGGCGGAGAGCCTGATTTCGATTCAGGATTGGCATAATCCCTGCATGAATGGGAACATCAATCCCAGCCAAGATGCACTTGTCTTGGAAATCATAGAAGCGCTCATTATCAAAGAAAAGCTGAGTTACAAGGCTCGAACAGCCTGCATCCACTTTCTTCTTAAGATTTTGAATATCTGAAATCTGATTTGGTGAATCTGGATGACCTTCTGGATAACAAGCACCAACAATATCAAAGTGAGGGGCTTGCTCCTTAATGAACTCGATCAAGTCAGTTGCGTAGCGGAAATCCTTTTGTGGTTCCACATCTGGAATAATATCCCCACGAAGAGCCAAGATTTTCTGCACCCCAACCTTGTCCAAGTCTGCAATAGTTTCAGCAACCTTGTCCTTGGTCAAATAGATGGCTGGCAAGTGAGCAATAGTCGGAATCGCCAAGTCATTTTGGATAAAGTCAGCCAAACGAACCGTCGTTTCCTTGATATTAAATTTATTATTGCTGGCAGTTACACTGATAAAGTGAGGAGCCAACTCCTGCATATCTTGAAGAGCAGAAATAATGTTATCATTACCCACGGCTGGGTTTGGAGGGAACACTTCAAATGAGAGTGACGGTGTTTGGCGTGACATAGTCATTATCCTTTTCTAGTTGATTTTTTTCGTTAGCTGGATTCCTAGAATCCAAGTGAAACAGGCAGATTGACCAAACAGCGCTTCTAGAGAAATCCTTTTCTTACAATTTCTCACGCGCAGCTTTAGCTGCTTCAACAAGGCGGATCAAGCTTTCTTTTGTTTCTGGAATACCACGTGTTTTCAAACCACAGTCAGGGTTGATCCAAACTTTCTTGCTTGGCACTTTAGCAAGGATGGCTTCGATTGTGTGGTCGATTTCGCCTTCATTTGGCACACGAGGAGAGTGGATATCATAAACCCCAGGTCCCACTTCTGTTTGGAAGTTTTTCGCTTTGAGTTCGTCCAAGATTTCAAGATTTGAACGGCTAGCCTCAAACGAGATAACGTCCGCATCCAAGTTATCGATAGCTGGGATGATATCTGTAAATTCTGAGTAACACATGTGAGTGTGGATTTGTGTGTCTGGCGCTACTGTTGAGTGTACCAAGCGGAAGGCAGGAATTGCCCAGTCAAGGTAGTCTTCGTACCAGTCGCTACGACGGAGTGGCAATTTCTCACGAAGAGCAGCCTCGTCGATTTGGATGATTTTCACACCAGCAGCTTCAAGGTCAAGTACTTCATCCTTGATAGCAAGGGCGATTTGAAGAGTAGAATCCTTGATAGAGATGTCTTCACGTGGGAATGACCAGTTGAGGATGGTAACAGGTCCAGTCAACATACCTTTAACAGGTTTGTTTGTACGGCTTTGTGCATAGCTAGACCATTTAACAGTGATAGGGTTAAGACGAGTGACATCACCCCAGATGATTGGTGGTTTAACCCCACGCATACCGTATGATTGTACCCAACCATTTTTAGAGAAGAGGTAACCTGACAAGTTTTGACCGAAGTACTCAACCATGTCATTACGCTCAAATTCACCGTGAACAAGGACATCAAAGTCGATATCTTCTTGCCATTTGATCCATTCGTCAATTGTTTCAGCAAGGAAAGCGTCGTACTCTTCTTGAGACAATTCACCTTTACGGTAAGCCAAACGCTTCGCACGAACTTCTTTAGTTTGAGGGAATGAACCGATCGTTGTTGTTGGAAGAGCTGGAAGTTTGAAAGCTTCTTCTTGGATAGCTTCACGTTCTGCAAAGGCTGGCAAACGAGTGTAGTCTGCGTCTGTCAAACCAGCGATGCGCGCACGAAGTTCTGCATTTTCACCAACACGTTCAGTCGCAAAGAGTTCTTTGTTAGCTGCAAGAGCTTCTGCTCCTTGACCGTTGCGGATAGCATCCAAATCACGGATTTCATCCAATTTTTCAACCGCAAAGGCAAAGTGGTTCAAGATAGCTGGTTCAAATTCTTCGTTAGCTGTTGTAAATGGCACATGAAGAAGTGAGCATGAGCTAGTCAACACAATGTTTTCAGCTGGGATTTGCTCAAGAACAGCCAAGCTCTTTTCGTAGTTGTTACGCCAGATGTTTTTACCATTGACAATACCTGCATAAAGAGTCTTGTCAGCTGGGAAACCACCTTTAACGAGTTCAAGAGTTTTCTTACCTTCAACGAAGTCCAAACCGATTGCATCAACTGGCAAGTTTACAAGGTCAGCGTAAACGTCTCGAACGTCTCCGAAGTAAGTTTGAAGCAATACTTCAAGACCTTTTTTGTCAGCCAATAATTTGTTGTAAAGGTTCAAGAAGAGAGCTTTTTCTTCAGCTGTCAAATCTTTCACAAGAGCCGCTTCATCCAATTGGATGCGAGTTGCACCAAGTTCAGCCAATTTAGCAAAAACTTCTTGGTAAGCAGCTACTAAGCTGTCTACGAAGTCTTCTGCTTTCACGTCTTCTTCAAAGTCTGACAATTGAAGGAAAGTGAATGGACCTACAAGAACTGGGCGAGTGTTCAATCCAAGTTCTTTTGCTTCTTGGAACTCATCGAAAATCTTGTGACCTGCAAGTTTAACTTGAGTGTCTTTTTCAAACTTAGGAACGATGTAGTGGTAGTTAGTGTTGAACCATTTCTTCATTGGAAGGGCGCGAACATCCCCTTTTTCTCCTTGGTAACCACGACCCAAAGCGAAGTAGCGCTCAAGATCAGACAAGTCCAAGTTTTGAACGGATGCTGGTACAACGTTGAAGAGGAAAGCTGCATCTAGGAAGTTGTCATAGTGAGAAAAGTCATTTGATGGAATTTCAGTGATGCCTTTTTCTTTGACAATGTTCCAGTGTTTAGCACGCAAGTCTTTTGCTGCTGCCAAGAGTTCTTCTTCTGAGATTTCTTTTCTAAAGTATTTTTCAGTTGTAAATTTTAATTCGCGGAATTCGCCCAAACGAGGGAAACCGATGATTGTAGTTGACATGATGTGTCCTCCAAAATTTGTTGTTGAAACTATCTTAACAGAAAAGAATGCGTCTGTATAATTGTAAAAAATTAGGCTTTGATATAGTTTGAAACTATATCTCCATTTTAGACAAAAGAAAAAGACTTGAGACAAATGCCTCAAATCCTTTGTGTAGCTTGTTTTATATCTTTATTTCAGTTAGACGATTCAAACACGTTATTAGTAATTCTTATAAGTGACTATGGCTTGTTATTAGAAAAGACTATAGGTTGATTTTTCTTTTGTAATTCTGATATTTCCCTGAAAAGTGCGGACGGGAGCAACTTACTTCGTAATTTCATCCCTAATTTTTGAGCCAGAATGTCTCAAAAATTCCGTTCTAGATAATAATAAATTATTATCTAGAATACCACTATAGCGGGAAATATCCGCTAAAAGCTCACTTCGTTCGCACTTGATATAAATAAAACATAATTTTTCTATATTATACACTTGAGGCACTATAACTATTAAATTTGTTAAAGTTTTCCAAGTTCTTCCTATCAACTCTTTCTCTGTTCGAGGGGGACGACTGCTAGTGTCTTTCCTAAACTGGCTAAAACTTTCAAGACTGTATCCAACTGAGGACTTGTCTTTCCTGTTTCCATCCTAGCTATGACAGGCTGGCTCACTCCACTGAGTTCCTCTAGCTTTTTCTGGCTGATTCCTTGCTCATGTCTGGCTTCAATCAACTCACTCATGATAGCCACTCGCATATCACTTTCAAGTATTTCCTCCTTGGTAAAGAGTTCTGACCGGACATCCTTCCAGTTACTTCCAATAGCACTATTCTTCATCACTTACCCCTCTTTCTTTTAAGTCCTTCAGTTCACGCTTGGCTTTTTCAATTTCTCTGCTAGGAGTTTTCTGAGTCTTTTTGACAAAATGATGTAAAAGAACAAAACTACCATCAAGCCACGCTATAAATAAAATTCGATTTCTCAAAGGTCTTAGTTCCCATATCTCATCTTCCAAGTGTTTCATATAGGGTTCCCCAGCTCTCGTCCCATGCTGACTAAGCAACTCGATATAGTCATTTAGTTTATTGAGTTTGATGCGACTATCCTTACTTTTCTGACTAGCCAATTCTCTCATATAATCCAAAACTGGCTCGTTTCCATTTTTGTCCTTATAGAAGTAAATCGTATGCACCAAGCAACCTCTTTCTAATTAAATTATAACTCAAAAGTTATTAAAAGTAAATCTGAACACTCATAAAAAGAAGACCTTAGAAAAACTCTAAAGGTCTCATCTTTATTATTCGAAAAAATTACGAGAAGAGTTATAAATTGAAGGCAATCCTTACTATTATTCCAGCTCAATCCCCTTCTCTCGAAGATTTGCCAGACACTCCTCATAGTAGGTAGCATCATGCTCGCTATAGATAGGACTTTTTAGCTTTTCCTCTACTAAGTCTTGATAAGAAGGACAAATCTTACCACGGTAGTTCTTGTCCATCCACTCTGGACTGACCTTATAGCCTCGGTTAGCCATCTCCTTCATGATCAAGTCATGATAGGCATAGAGACAATAGGGCGAGTGGGTAAAGACATAGTCCACCGTCGCATGCTTTCTGCCCCAGCCATTGCCACGGAGGGCACAACACTCTCGATGTTGCCCCAAGAGTTGAGGACGAGGAAGCTGTGAAATCAAAGCCTCATGCCAAAGTCTCATGGAAATCTCCTTTCAGTAACTTTGAATGTTGCAAGTAGGTATTTGGATAACAATCAAGCAACTCCCTCGTCTTAGCAATTAAGTCTTCTTTGGTGGCATGGCCAGAGTGATAACGCTCCAGTAAAAACATATAATCCTTGCGTTCAGCATCTGTCGCTTTCTTTTTAAAATAGCCCCAAATATGCTGAAAAGCATTGCAAACCTGACCTCTATGCTCAGGGATTTGGCAGGCACGGTCAATCATCTCCTGAACCCGACTCACCTCCACCTGTTCATTCTTCAAGTATTGGCGAATCTCATTGTATATATTGCTAGAATGACTCAAAACGAGGTATTTGTTTCTAGCCCAGAGTTGCTGGCAAAGGGCACGTTTGTTGTTAGTTTCCATATTTCTCCTTACTTTCTACTAGTTCCCCGGAAATATGGAAACAAAGTTATATCTTAAAAATGAGCGAATTATGAATGGAATATGAGCGAATCAATTACTCCCATCACCCTTTAAACTCTTTCAAAAACTCTTTAAGTTCGGGATCGGCTTCTGGTGTGGTTCCGTGGAGTTGACCGAGCATTTCAAGTAAAGAAGCGGTTTGGTTTTGGATGGCTTGATTTGTCGTGTTAATCTTGCTGACGATATCTGTCAGTGGTTCGACTTCTTCTTCCTCGAAGGTATCTACATAGCGAGGGATATTGAGGTTATAGTCATTTTCAACGATTTCTTCATAACTTGCCAGATGGGCAAACTTGTCAATCTCCTCACGAGACTTGTAAGCTTCCAGAATCTTCTCGATGTGAGCATCCGTCATGATATTCTGATTTTTTCCCTTATCAAACTCCTTAGAAGCATCGATAAAGTAGACATCACGGTTGGTACGGTTCTTTTTGAGAATGATAACCGTAGTCGGAATGCTGGTATTAAAAAAGATATTAGCTGGTAGACCGATAACCGTGTCAATGGCACCTTCTTCTAACAAGGCCTTACGAATGGTTCCCTCAGCATTGCCACGGAAAAGAACACCGTGAGGAAGGACGATAGCCATAACCCCATTATCCTGCTTGAGGTGGTAATAACCATGCAAGAGAAAGGCAAAGTCAGCCTTGGACTGGGGTGCCAGTTTCCCAAAAGGAGAGAAACGAGGATCAGCCATAAATCCAGAGCTTGCAGACCACTTGGCAGAGTAGGGTGGGTTCATGAGAACACCGTCAAAGTTGGTTGGTTCTTGAGTCGGCCAGTCTTCATCTAGTGTATCGGCATTGTGGAGAAATTGATTTTCAACAGGAACACCGTGTAGGATCATGTTCATCCGAGCTAGGTTATAGGTTGAGGTATTGAGCTCCTGACCAAAGTAGACTACTGTCTGCGGTTTGTGAGAGTATTTCTTGGCATTGAGCAAGAGAGAGCCAGAGCCCATAGTCGCGTCATAGATGGTAAAGCCTAGCTGGTCCTCACGACCCAAAAAGGCAATCTGGGTCATGAGCTTGGCAACAGGCTGAGGTGTATAGAACTCACCAGCCTTCTTACCCGAGTCCGTCGCAAACTGACCGATCAGATACTCATAGGCATCCCCCAGCATATCGCCTGCATGACCAGCCACATCTAGCACAGCCAACTCCTTCATGACCGCCGCCACCGTTTGGTTTTGCTTTTGCGGAGTTGCCCCTAGCTTTTTGGAATAGAGATCAATATCTTCAAAGAGGTTTTCATAGAGTTCGTCACTCTGCTCAATATCACGAAAACCCTGAGCCAAATCTTCCAACTGGAAAGTCCCCTCATTGACACGTGCTACAAGAGCCGTAAAGGTTAACTCAGGCTTGATACTATAGTTGAGTTCGTCCTTCATGACTGCAAGAAGATCCTCGTGGGTATTCGCATCCTCATAGTAGTTACGATAGACCTCAAGGGCAGCCTCTAGACTCTCACTCCCCTCCTCCATAGTCTCCGCCACGAAAAAGAGCATCTTATCTGACAGGTACTTATAAAAGACCATGCCCAAGAGATAGGACTTGTAGTCATTAGCATCCATCTTAGAGCGGAGAACATCCGCTGAGTTCCACAGGGCTTGGTAGAGCGACTGGGACGTTTGTGTTGTTTCCATAGTGTTTCTTTCTTTTTTATAAATTCAAAAATCTAACGATTTGTCCAATAGTTTCATTTCTAATTCTTCAAAATATTTATGACGTAATGTAATCTGTAAATCATTATTCATTGCAATACTATTTAAAGCTTTTTCTTTAAAGTTAGAAACTATTTCTTTAATTTCTTTGGAAGAAATTATTTCATTTTTCAAGTTACAAATCTTTAAAATTTTCGAAAAATCTGAAGAAGCTATGCTATCTTCCACCATTTTAGTTATATTTTCTAATGTTACAGTTATATCAAATTTTTCTGATAAATTTTCTAAAAATGTCCGTGCTTCATCCTCGGTTGGTTCTCTTGTTTCTATCAAATTCCCTTCCATAAATTCATCAAGTTTCTTTTTCAAGGCAATTCGTATTATCTTATCTTTATTTGTTGTACATAAACCAATAACAGTGTCTCGAAGCTTATTAATTTTTTGTTTTTTATCTTCCTCATCATCAGATAGAACAGAATTCACCATTTCTTCATCTACCAAAAGCATCTCTATCTCATTAAAAGGGAGCACAAAAATATTTTTCTTTTTATAGCTTTCAATTCTTGCCTCATCCATCCAGTCATAATCAATAATGCCGTATGCTTTATTACCATATGTTTCCTCTAATTTATTGTAAGCTTTTGTGTATTGAATAACTTGTTTATGCCCTTGAACTGGTTTGACAAAACAAAATTCACTGAATAATTTGGAATATATTTGATAGTCCAGACTATTTTTAGTTCCTTCGCAAAACAAAATTGGCTTTTTTGCACCAGATACTTCAGTTAATAATGGTAATGGTATTTCTTGTGATTCTTCCAACACCTGATAATCCAAATCATAAGGTGCTTCAAAATTCTTACACCATATATAGGTTGCATTTGTTCTAGATTGAACAAAGTCCATGTTATGTGAAGCAAAAATAAATTGACAATCAGGTCGCTCTGATATGAGCAAATCCCATAATTCATTATAGACGGCAGCATTTAGAAATGTTTCTGGTTCGTCAACGACAATATAGCTATTCTCTGGAGCTAGAAGAACACTGCCTATATAAAATAAAATACAACGTTCTCCATCACTAAGACCATTTATACTATATTTAGAGTGATTTTTTTCAACGTTTACAATTATCTTTATAGGATCAATTTCAAAACTAATTTCTGGTTTAATTTTATTCCATATTTTTTCTAATTTTTGCCACAAAGATAATGACGAATCGTTTTGTCCTCTGAATTTATAAGTAGCCACAACCATAACATCTTTTACTAATAGTGTTATTAAGTTAGTAAAAGTATTTGAAAAATTCTCTTCAATATTTGATGGATACAAATTAATGGTATCGTATTTAATATTTGTCTTTTTCAAATCGAGAATGTAATTCTCTTGTTCAATATTATTACGATTATGAATATTAGACACAAAATATAATAGTTTCTGAGCAGGTAAAACATACATCTCATCAATACTATTCTTCCTTAATTCATTAATAAGACTTGATTTTCCCGCTCCATTAGCTCCTATTATAACAGTTGTAGAATCAACTTTCGAAATAAATGAGAAAAGTTTAATTACTTTAAAATTCTCTAAAATTTGAGGTAAATTTGTTTCATACATATAAACATCACTACCATGACAACTAAATATATTTCCTAACCAATTCTCACGTAGTTTTTTATACTTTTCTGTCACATAACCAGATAAAAACTCATCATCTAGTTCGTTATTAACCAAATCAATAAGGGTAGAAAACCAATCATCTACTTGTTGGTAGCTAGTCTTATATGATTCTTGTTCATAATCAGCTAATTCACTAAAGATATCTTGAAGTCTTTTCTTTTCAAATTTTAAATTTTCAATTAAATCTTTAATAGAGCTATACATAATTCCTCCTTAAATAAACATATCCTGCAAGAGTTTCTTTTTCAGTGTTTCTAACTGAGAAATTTTTTCGTGGTGAGAATTGATAAGGTTATCGAGTGTGGAAAAATAGGCACCGATGGCTTGTTGTTCAGGGAGAGATGGGATAAGTACTTTTTTCGATAGTAATTCCACTTTAGTAATACCCTTTATTGATGTCCCTTGAAGTTGGTTAACTTCCTTTTGAAGTAATCTATATAGCAAATATGCTGTGAATTCTATATTGGATTTAAGATTTGAGAGTGATAAAAAATCCTGACTTGTTGCGTATTCATGACGCATCACCGCTAACTTCCCAACTCCAACTCTCGTAACAACCGCAATTGAATCTTTTGGTATTATTTTGGCTGATGAACTTTCCAAACCTTTCTCAGAAATACTTTTTTGAACTTTAATCTCAAATAGACAATTTATCCCTAAGTCAGATGACTGAATCCAAGGAATATCCCCATCCCAATATTCCTGAACATTTGTTTTTGGAGTGCCACCACTTTGAAAGTCATCAGCTAAATCATTAATTTCACAAAGCTCCCACTCACCTTCGAATCCATCCAAACGAATCTCAGGGACTGTCTGTCCAGCTTTTGGAAACATCTTGGAGAGCATGGTCGCTTTAAGAGATTGGTAGTTGGTAAGATTATCTTTGTAGCTAGACAGAAGGTCGTCGAGGGTACGGAAAAGGGTACCGATGGCGGATTGTTCAGAGTAAGATGCGATTCCAATCTTCCAATCTCCATATTCTTTCCCATTAACGCCAGGTTGACCTGACCGTTGTGAAGTGATATCAATAAATTGCTTATACTTATCAGTAAGAGTCTGCTGAAAAACAAAATTTCCATCATATGAATCATGTAATCTCGCTCTAATTAAGAATCCAGCATAATAAACTTCACCATCTGATTCTCTGTAAAGATAGGTTTTCCCAACACTCGCACCAGTACGTGCGAATAGGAGATCGTTCTTCTGCAATTTATAGTTTTCATAATTTTCTTCAGAAAAATCAACATCTGGAGAGCTAAGTTTCGCAGTTAAAAACAATCTAGAAGTATCGTCTATATCTGTGATTCTAAGATACTTATGAATACCATCAAAGTTCTTCGCAGGAGCATTTATACCATATTCGATAGCATTTGATATTTCATCAAGTGTTTTATAGTTCCACTTATCATTAAAATTAATAAATCTAATTTTTGGAATTTTTCTATTCTGATTTTTCATAATCACTTCTTTCTGACTGTTTTAACGCTTCAGATTCATTCTTTATTTTCAATACTTTTTCACAATATTCATCAAAATGATTTTTGAGAATATTATCTAATTCTGTTAATAAATCATTCCTTCTCTGCTCTATATCAGCTTTATAGAATTTTCCTCTTTTAAAAACTTCATTAATAAAAAATTTTGACTCTTTTTTATCTTTTAAAACATTCTTTTTACCCTCAAAATCTTTATCAGAAATTTCTACATTTGTATCTCTATGCAATAAAGTTAAATTCCCTAATTTATTCTTGTCAGAATCACCCAGTTCAAAATCACTTTGAGGTATAATATGTTCCAACTGCCAAATCAATTTACCTTTATGATCTAATTCTGTAAAATCTAATGTTCCATCATTATTTTTAAACTTCTCAATACTAACAAGCAGAAAACGAGTGAAATGAACGTGAGTCCCACGATAATAATTAATTCGTTCCTCCTGTTCATCTTCAATAAACTTCTGAATTACTTTTTGATAGTTATCCGACTCTAGATATTTATGCTTTTTATCCTGTTTCTCAAAATAATCTAAAAATTTAGTTCCAAATACTTTTTCAAAACCACTTCGTAACTCCTGCATATATTTCCTCTTTCTTTACTTCTGAATCGACTTATCATCGTGTCAAATGAAAATATAGTCTTTTGACATTTTTCTATGAGATACTCTTACTAAACTCTACTAAAATTATACCACGAAACCACAAAAATCCCCTTAGAAATCCGCTTCTAAGGGGTTGTCTTTATCCTGCTGCTTGGGCTGATTCTGCTGGTTTGGTCTTTTTATCTTTCTTGTTGCTAGTGATGAGCCGGCGCTTGCTATCTCGGATTGTATTGAGGTCTTTAAGGAGTTTGGTCAGGTGCTCTTTTTCTGGATAGGCTTCTGCACTGGCTGCGGTATAGCGCATAAAGAGGTCGTAGCTGGTTGAAAGTTCGGTACGGAGTTGTCTAGTCTTGCCGACTTCCTTGGCAGACTTAGAAGCACGCGCCTTACTTTCCACTTGGTCATATTCCTCTTGAGCATTGACAACTGCCGTCAGCATAGGAGTCAGTCCTAGACTGGTAACTGCCTCATGATAGGGTGTTTCACTAAGTGTTTTGAGAAGGCTCTTGATTTCTGCCGTTTCCACATCATTGCTGTGCTTTGTGATGTCCTTGTACTTAGCAAAGACTGGTTTCAGAGTTTCATGAGCTTCTTTGAGCTTGGCATCCTTAATCTTAGCAAATCCTCTATGAAGGGTAAAGAGACCGACCAAGGCACTATCACGATTGCGATCGACTTCTGTCAGATTACTAGACTCTTTCGTCTCCACCGCCGCAAGCTGAGCTTGAAAATCATCAAGCCTGGTCTTGAAGGGTTCCAAATGTTTGGCATACATGCCCTCATCCTTGTTTGCCTTAGAAAAAGTTGTCAAACTTTGATGAGTATCCATCATCAAGCTTTCAAACTCACGGTTGGTAAAGTTGCTGTAACTAAGAGGGCGAATAGCGTATGTTTTTGTCATGATGATATCCTTTCTATTTAACAAATCATTTAGTTTCTTCTTTATCAAATAAAGACTGGATTAGTTCTGGAAGATAGACCTGTTTTTGATCTGTTTTTACAATGCTTCCTTGTCTAGGAGGTTGAACCAAAGGTCTATCCTTAAATACAAAGACTTGAAACAATGCACAGACCAAAAATAGAAGCCCCCATAAAGGAAGTGTCGATAGCATACTCTCCTCATCATCTTTAACTTTCTTCATCAATTTTTCTCCTTTAAGTTGATACATTCATTCTAACAGTTTCCAAAACATTTTAACCCCCATCCGCTCAACTGTCATTATTTCCATTCAAAATGTACTTTTCAGGACAAATCAGACAGTTCCAAATTAAAAAATCTCTATCTGACTAGACAAACATTCCGTCTGTTAGATAGAGACTCTTACTATTTTTGGAGTTTAACTTTTCTAGCTTTAGAATACATATAAACTTTAGGGAAGACGACTATTCGAAAGTTCGAAGACCTCAAAACTTTCGTAGATAAGCTATTCGAAACGAAGAATACTTTTAAATTTATGGAATAACAATTGTTCTAAACATAGAATACATTTAAACTTTAGGATAGAGACCTATTCTAAGTCTAGAAGGACTATCTCCCAACCCTCAACGGCTCAATGACTTCCTCTACTAGCTGGGTATAGGCTTCCTTGATTTGTTTTTTATAGAGGAGAGGATTGAGGGCATCTGCCACCTCTAGCTTATAGTCCTGATAGCGCTGGCTCTTAGTCAGTTGGCTTTCTCCTAGTTGTTTTTTAGCTCCCTTACGGTAATGTTCGGCATAGTAACGGAGTTCATCCTCGCCGACATACCAGCGCTTGCTAAAGACTTGGATATGTTGCTGGATGACAGCCTCTATCATCTGATCCAAGATATTGGCAATGGACTGACCACGATAGCTTTCTGGATGTTCTTGAACTTCTCTCCACAGTTCAGTGATAATCTGAGCAAGATTGGGATTGGTCTTCTCAAGACTCTGAATATAGTTATCCACGGCTTCCTTATCTTGAGAGCTTAGGTGCTTTTCTTGACTTTGACCTTGTTCAATCAGGCTTTGGATCAAGGTTAGGATATAGGCATAGTTGATTTCGTCCACTTGGATAGACTCCAGTTCATAGTGGATATCAAGTGGCTCTCCATCGTCATCATCCTCTACTCGACTTTTTAATTCTGCAAGGACATTTCGATAAAGGCCCAGATACCTTTCCAACTTCTCTCCATCAAGTCCCGTCTGACTGTAAACTTCTTCCTCATCATACTCTTTATACACTCGGATAGAGGCTAGGTACTTATCAAGAGCTTGATAGGTTTTAGCTAGTTTCCTCAACTCAGGCGTAGAGACTTGCTCGAAATCTAGACCATTCACATAGTCATCAGTAGCAAGATTTTTGAAATCACTGCAACTCCGTAAAAAGTTCCTCTTTTCCTCTTCCCAGCTTGGAGCTAGAACCTCGTTTTCACCACCATTTGAGTAGAGCTTGAGGGCATTATCTACTGCTTCCTTAAAGGCTAGAGGCTTTTGGAAGGTGATGATATGACCGTAGGTCTTACTGCTGTCAAAAATACGGTTGGTTCGGCTAAAAGCCTGAATCAAGTCCTGCGGTTGCATGGGCTTGCGGTCGATAAAGAGAGTTGACAGACAAGGGGCATCAAACCCCGTTAGGAGACGATTGACTACGATGACTAAGTCCAACTGCTCATTGCGATAGAGGTATTTGTCCTGCTTTCGAGCTAGGCGGTTATTGACATCCGTATTAAAGCCACGCAGATCTGCCATGGTAAAATGGGTATCAAACTCTTGGTTATAGTCTTCTAAAACCTGCTTCATGTGGTCTTGATTGGCTCTTGAGTCTTCTTCATTTTCTGTGACCGAGTAAGTGATAGTCGCCTTTGGAAAGTCAGGAAGGACCTGCTTGACCCTCTCCGATACCTTGACTCTCGTCTCCCCAGCCTTGACTCGTTTGAGGAGATCATAGCAGGCTTGAGCTTGAGGGATTGACTTGACGGTCAGGATAGCATTATAGGTCTTACCCACTCCTTTTTGGAAGCCTAGCTGTTGACGAGATTTATTGATAATGGCATCCAAGACTTCCAGCATATGCTCCTCATCCTCGTAGACAGTATCTGGTATGTCATTTTCAGATTTATCCGTGATGAGGGTATTGCGATAATCTACCTTAAAGCCTAAAACTGCTCCATCATGGATGGCTTCCTTGACTGTATACTCATGGAGACGGTCTCCGTACTGTTGCTGGGTGGTTTGAGCTAGATCGCCGACTTGCTGGCGTTTATTTTCCTTAAAGATAGGTGTGCCTGTAAAGCCATACCAGAGAGACTGTGGGAAAAAGGTCTGAATGTCTTTTTGTGTTTGAGGTGTTACGGCACGGTGGCATTCATCCACGACAAAGGCCACTCGAAGGCCCCTGATTTTGTCCGCATCACGCTGGTAAAGTCCTTGCTCAAACTTACGCATCATGATGGTGATTTTCTGGATAGTAGTTACCACCACACGCTTATCGTTACTTCCTAGTCGCTTGACCAAATCATGAGTATTATCCGTCTCATCGATATCAATGACATCATTGGTCGCATAGGAGAGAAATGACGAAGTGGTCTGTTGATCCAAGTCCCTTCGGTCAACGACAAAAATCGTCTTTTGGATGGAAGGAATATGGAGGAGATTCCGAGCTACCTTATAAGAAGTCAGGGTCTTACCTGAACCTGTCGTGTGCCAGACATATCCTGATGCTTGCTGGCGAGAGGCTTCTTGCACTGCTTCGATTGCATGGATCTGGTAGGGACGCAGGAGGATAAGAGCCTTCTTGCTATCATCAAGGACAGAATACTGCATAACCATCTGGTGGGCACGAGGGATGGAAAGGACTTCGTGGGCAAAACTGGTCAAGCTCGTTATGGGTTGGTTGTCTTTATCCACCCACTTAGTTAGAAATTGCTTGTTGAGTTTATTTTCCCTAGCCGCAGCGATATAGCGTGTGTCTACTTTATTGGTCACAACAAACATCTGTAAGCTAGAGTAGATGCCACGGAACTTTCCTTCTCTATCATACTTCTTAATTTGATGAAAGGCATCTAGAAAAGCAACCCGGGGACTTTTAAGCTCGATCTGAATCATTGGAAGGCCATTGATCAAGAGGGTCACATCTAGCCTACGGTCTTGATCCTGAGGATTTATCTTATCTCTCTCGACTTGGTTGACAACCTCATAACTAGACTTACCAGCTGCGATATTATCTCGCCAAATGACAGATAAACGGATAGTCCCCAAACTAGCATCTTCTCTCTGAACCTCAACCTTGGCAATGCCATTTTCGCCGACCAACCACTTGGCCGCATCATAGTAGCTAATAAAGTTCAGTTGATTCTTTATCTGGCGTTTTTCCTGTTCTGTCAGGGGATGATCTGCCAATAGAGCCACATTGTTCTGGGCTAGCTTTTCAAAAAAATTTTCCCATAATTGCTCTTCTGTTTTGAGATCTTCTCTGTATGTCCATTGACTTTCCCCAGTTACCAGTTGGCTGATCAGTTGTTTTTCTATCTCCAATTCTGGTTTTACCTGTATCATACTCTCTCCTTTGCTACATGTCTGCTCCCTTTATTATAGCATGTTTAGCCTCAAATTCCATCACTCTTTCCATTGTAAAAAGACTCATTCCCCCTTTCTCCTCCAAAATATGGTATAGTAGAGTTATACTATCTATGAGGAGTTTACATGTCACAGGATAAACAAATGAAAGCTGTTTCTCCCCTTTTACAGCAAGTTATCAATATCTCATCGATTGTCGGTGGGGTTGGGAGTTTGATTTTCTGTATTTGGGCTTATCAGGCTGGGGTTTTACAGTCTAAGGAAACCCTCTCTGCCTTTATCCAGCAGGCAGGCATCTGGGGGCCACCTCTCTTTATCTTTTTACAGATTTTACAGACGGTCGTTCCTATCATTCCTGGGGCCTTGACTTCGGTGGCTGGGGTCTTTATCTACGGTCACATCATCGGGACTATCTACAACTATATCGGCATCGTGATTGGCTGTGCCATTATCTTTTATCTGGTGCGCCTCTATGGGGCTGCCTTTGTCCAGTCTGTCGTCAGCAAGCGTACCTATGACAAGTATATCGGCTGGTTGGATAAAGGAAATCGTTTTGACCGTTTCTTTATCTTTATGATGATTTGGCCCATTAGTCCAGCTGACTTTCTCTGTATGCTGGCCGCCCTGACCAAGATGAGCTTCAAGCGTTATATGATCATCATCGTTCTGACCAAACCCTTTACCCTCGTGGTTTATACCTACGGTCTGACCTATATTATCGACTTTTTCTGGCAAATGCTTTGATATGTAAAAAATCCGTTTGGTTTCCCAAGCGGATTTTTAAAGCGTAGATTGACTATGGCTTGATGCTAAATATACTTTAGTATGGAAATCATGCCTATTTTTCTATAGTGAGGCGAGGACTTACCTAGACTTTCCGCCGTGATAGAAACACCTGAAATCTAATGTTTCAGGTGTTCGGAAACTTTGAGACATTAGGCTCAAAGTTTAGGTATGGAATTTCGAAGAAAGTCGCTACCGTCCGTAATCACTTAAGGAAAGGCTTAAAAATATTGTTTTCAACCACAAAATCCGTTTGGTTGCCCAAGCGGATTTTGTGCTTTATTTTGAAACTTCTTTTGCAAGAACAAAGTTTCCAAGAGTAGCAGAACCATTTCCTGCGACTGCTGGTGTCACGATGTAGTCACGCACATCTGGTACTGGTAGGTAGCCATTAAGAAGAGATGTAAATTTCTCACGGACACGGTCCAGCATGTGTTGTTGAGCCATGACCCCTCCACCAAAGACAATCACGTCTGGTCGGAAAGTCACTGTCGCATTAACCGCAGCTTGAGCGATATAGTAGGCTTGAACATCCCAAACAGGGTTGTTGAGTTCAATATTTTCCCCACGAACACCTGTACGAGCTTCCAAACTTGGACCAGCTGCATAGCCTTCCAGACATCCCTTATGGAAAGGACAAACACCCTTAAATTCTTTTTCAATATCCATTGGGTGTCTAGCAACATAGTAGTGACCCATCTCAGGGTGACCCACACCGCCGATAAACTCACCACGTTGGATGACACCTGCACCGATACCTGTACCGATTGTGTAGTAAACCAAGTTTTCGATACGAGCACCAGCATTATTACGAGCAACCACTTCACCATAAGCAGAGCTGTTTACGTCTGTAGTGAAGTACATTGGCACGTTTAGGGCGCGACGAAGGGCACCAAGCAAGTCCACATTTGCCCAGTTTGGTTTTGGAGTCGTCGTGATAAAGCCATAAGTTTTTGAGTTTTTATCAATATCAATCGGACCAAATGAACCAACTGCAAGACCAGCAAGGTTATCGAATTTTGAGAAGAACTCGATGGTTTTATCGATTGTTTCGATTGGAGTTGTTGTTGGAAATTGTGTTTTTTCCACAACGTTAAAGTTTTCATCACCGACAGCACAGACAAACTTTGTACCGCCCGCTTCCAAGCTTCCATATAATTTTGTCATGATAAACCTCTTGTTTTTATTTTCTTTATTATAGCATATTTCGAAAGTCTAAATTTCTCTATTTTTTAGATTTTCCTCTGTAAATCTTACCATTCAAGCAAAAACGAACAAACATGTCATTTGTTCGTTTTCATTTTGAGAGGATTGATTAGATTTTCACTTCGATCACAGCATCCCCCTTCGCAACTGAACCTGTTGCGACTGGAGCTACTGAAGCGTAGTCAGCTGTATTTGTAACGATAACCATTGTTGTATCATCAAGTCCAGCTGCAGCGATTTTGTTTGAGTCAAATGTTCCAAGAATATCGCCTGCTTTCACCTTGTCACCTTGAGCAACTTTTGCTTCAAAGCCTTCACCATTCATAGATACAGTGTCAATACCAACGTGAATCAAAACTTCAGCACCATCAGTTGTTTTCAAACCAAAAGCGTGTCCTGTTGGAAAGGCAATTGAAACTTCAGCATCAGCTGGTGCATATACCACACCTTGACTTGGTTTCACAGCGATACCTTGTCCCATAGCTCCACTTGAGAAGACTGGATCATTGACATCAGCAAGAGCTACAACATCACCGACGATAGGAGTTACAAGTGTTTCATTTTGAAGAGTTGCTGGAATGTTACCAGTTGTTTCTTCTTGGACCAAACGTTCTGTCTCTACTTCAGTAGCAACTTCTTTTTCATCCTCGTAACCAAACATGTAAGTGAGGGCAAAACCAAGTGCAAATGATACGGCTACCATGAGAAGATATTGTGCAAGTTGTCCGTTACCGATGTAAAGCATTGTACCAGGGATGACGGTGATACCATTACCAGTACCAGCAAGTCCAAGGATAGAAGCCAATCCACCACCGATTGCACCAGCAATCAATGAAAGGAAGAATGGTTTACGGAAGCGCAAGTTCACCCCGAAGATAGCAGGCTCTGTAATACCGAGGAAGGCTGAAAGAGCTGCTGGGAAAGCAAGTGTTTTAAGTTTAGGATTTTTAGTTTTCACACCAACGGCTACTGTCGCAGCACCTTGAGCAGTCATGGCAGCTGTGATGATAGCGTTGAATGGGTTAGCATGGTCAGCAGCAAGCAATTGAACTTCAAGCAAGTTGAAGATGTGATGAACACCTGATACGACGATTAATTGGTGAACTCCACCAATCAAGAAACCACCAAGTCCGAATGGCAAGTTAAGAATAGCTTTTGTTCCAATGAGGATGTAACTTTCAACAACGTGGAAGACTGGTCCGATAACAAACAATCCAAGGATTGACATTACAAGGAGTGTTACGAACGGTGTTACCAAGAGGTCAAGTACATCTGGAACAACTTTACGAACAGCTTTTTCAAATTTAGCTCCGACAACCCCGATGATGAAGGCTGGAAGAACTGAACCTTGCAAACCTACAACTGGGATAAATCCGAAGAACTGCATTGCAGTTACTTCACCACCAGAAGCAACAGCCCAGGCATTTGGAAGTGAGTCAGATACGAGCATCATACCAAGGACGATACCAACGGCTGGGTTACCACCGAATACACGGAAGGTTGACCAAACAACCAATCCTGGCAAGATAATAAAGGCTGTATCAGTCAAGATTTGAGTGTAAGTTGTCACATCTTCTGGAAGTGTCATCCCAAGAGCAGTCAAGAGACCACGAACACCCATGAAGAGACCAGTTGCTACGATAACTGGAATGATTGGAACGAAGACGTCACCGAAAGTACGGATGGCACGTTGGAACCAATTTCCTTGTTTAGCAGCTTCTGCCTTCATCTCATCCTTAGATGATGTTGGCAAGCCAAGAGCTACGACTTCATCGTACATCTTGTTTACTGTACCTGTACCAAAGATGATTTGGTATTGACCTGAGTTAAAGAAAGCACCTTGAACTTTTTCCAAGTTCTCAATAGCATCTTTGTTAATCTTCGCTTCATCTTTAACCATAACACGAAGGCGAGTCGCACAGTGAGCAACACTGTTGACATTTTCACGTCCGCCCAAGGCATCGATGACTTTTTTTGCAATTTCCTGATTGTTCATTTGCAAAAATCTCCTTATATAAAATTTTGTTCTTGTTTGAAAGCGATTTTATTCGCCCTACGACTATTATTTTATCATGTTTTAGAAATATGTCAAGCGTTTTGCAGAAAAATATTCTATCCACTTAGTGGACACACTTCAAATTGATTGCTTTCGACTGTTTTATCAGGTTTTCCTTAAAAAAATAAGTTTAAAATCTTGGTCAAAAGTGGTTTTACTTCATTATCTTTCATATTTTCCTGAAAATTTGATTGGTTTCCTGCATTTATTTTATGATAAACGTTTGACAGTTTTTCCTCTTTTTTAACATAAAAGGCTTGCTTTTTTTCCCGAAAACGGTTACTATTAAAAGTGATAAGATTTTTGGAGGAATGAAAAAATGGAATGGACTACTGAGCGTCGTTACAGACTTTATCAAGACTGGACGCAAGAAGAAATTCAAAATATTAAGGAAAATATGGCACAATCTCCATGGCATACTCATTACCATGTTGAGCCAAAAACAGGACTTCTCAACGACCCAAATGGCTTTTCTTACTTTGATGGAAAGTGGATTGTTTTTTATCAGAACTTTCCTTTTGGTGCAGCCCACGGTTTGAAATCTTGGGTGCAATTGGAAAGCGAGGACTTGGTTCATTTCACAGAAACTGGGGTCAAAGTTTTGCCTGATACTCCATTAGATAGCCACGGTGCCTACTCTGGTTCTGCTATGCAGTTTGGCGATAACTTGTTCCTATTTTATACAGGAAATGTCCGCGATGAAAACTGGATCCGTCACCCTTACCAGATTGGGGCTTTGATGGATAAGGATGGCAAGATTACAAAGATTGACAAAATCTTGATTGACCAGCCAGCTGACTCAACTGACCACTTCCGTGACCCACAAATTTTTAACTTTAAGGGTCAATACTATGCTATCGTCGGTGGACAGGACTTGGAGAAAAAAGGTTTCGTCCGTCTCTACAAGGCTGTAGACAACGACTATACAAACTGGCAAGCCGTTGGCAACCTTGACTTTGCTAACGACCGTACTGCCTACATGATGGAATGTCCAAATCTGGTCTTTGTAGGGGAACAACCTGTCCTCCTCTACTGTCCACAAGGATTGGATAAGAAAGTTCTAGACTACGATAATATCTATCCAAATATGTATAAGATTGGGGCTTCCTTTGACCCTGAAAATGCCAAAATGGTAGATGTGTCTCAACTTCAAAACATGGATTATGGTTTCGAAGCCTATGCAACTCAAGCCTTCAACGCTCCTGATGGACGTGCTCTAGCTGTTAGCTGGCTTGGCTTGCCAGATGTTTCTTACCCTTCTGACCGTTTTGACCACCAAGGAACCTTCTCTTTGGTCAAGGAACTCACTATCAAAGACGGCAAACTCTACCAATATCCTGTCTCAGCCATCAAAGAACTTCGTTCTTCTGAAGAGATCTTCTCAAATCGTACTCAAACCAAAAACACCTATGAGCTCGAGCTCAACTTGGAAGCCAATAGCCAGAGCGAGATTGTCTTACTTGCTGATAAAGAAGGCAAGGGACTTTCAATCAACTTTGACCTTGTAAATGGTCAAGTGACAGTGGATCGTAGCCAGGCTGGTGAACAATATGCTCAAGAATTTGGAACAACTCGTTCTTGCCCAATCGATAACCAGGCTACTACTGCTACAATTTTCATTGATAACTCTGTCTTTGAAATTTTCATCAATAAAGGAGAAAAAGTATTTTCTGGTCGTGTCTTCCCACATGCGGAGCAAAATGGTATCCTCATCAAGTCTGGAAACCCAACTGGAACTTACTATGAATTAGATTATGGTCGCAAAACTAACTGATGTCGCCAAACTTGCAGGCGTCAGCCCTACTACCGTTTCTCGGGTTATCAATAAAAAAGGCTATTTATCAGAAAAAACCATTCAAAAGGTCAATGAAGCCATGCGAGAATTGGGCTACAAACCCAACAACCTGGCTCGTAGTCTACAAGGAAAGTCCGCTAAGTTAATCGGCTTGATTTTCCCCAATATTTCCAACGTTTTCTATGCAGAATTGATTGATAAACTGGAACACCAACTCTTCAAAAATGGTTACAAGACCATCATCTGCAACAGTGAGCATGATTCTGAAAAGGAACGCGAGTACATCGAAATGTTGGAAGCCAATCAGGTGGACGGCATCATTTCTGGTAGTCACAACTTGGGAATTGAAGACTACAATCGCGTGACAGCGCCGATTATTTCCTTTGACCGAAACCTATCGCCAGACATTCCAGTCGTTTCCTCTGACAACTACGCTGGTGGGGTTCTTGCTGCCCAGACCTTAGTCAAGACAGGAGCCCAGTCTATCATTATGATTACAGGGAATGACAATTCTAATTCACCAACTGGACTACGCCACGCTGGTTTTGCATCTGTACTCCCCAAAGCTCCTATTATCAATGTTTCCAGTGACTTTTCTCCTGTCAGAAAAGAAATGGAAATCAAGAATATCTTGACCCGACAAAAGCCTGATGCCATCTTTGCTTCGGATGATTTGACAGCTATTCTGGTCATTAAAATTGCTCAAGAACTGGGCATTTCTGTCCCTGAAGAGCTTAAAGTCATCGGCTATGATGGCACCTACTTTATCGAGAATTACTATCCTCAACTGGCTACTATTAAGCAACCTTTGGAAGAGATTGCCTGCCTCACTGTTGACCTCCTCTTGCAAAAGATCGAAGGCAAGGAAGTCGCGACAACTGGTTACTTTTTACCAGTTACATTATTACCAGGAAAAAGCATTTAAGTACAAGAAAACTCAGACCAATTCGTCTGAGTTTTTTATGATCTTAAGTTTTCTAGATAACGCTGGGCAGTCTCTAGGTTAAAGGTTTTATCTGCGATGAGGCGCTCGACTAGGGAAGCTACCTCGGACTCACTGGCACCTGCGAGAAGTGCCAAAGATTTAGCCTGCAATTTCATATGGCCTTGCTGGATGCCTGTACTCACCAAGGCTTTGAGGGCCGCAAAGTTTTGGGCAAGTCCGATAGACACGATAAGCTGGGCTAATTCTTTGGCAGAAGGATTTCCCAGTAGTTCATGACTGAGGGCTACACGAGGGTTGAGACCGATAGAGCCGCCCTTGGTCGCCACAGGCATGGGCAGGGTCATCTCACCGACCAATTCTTCTCTTTCAAGGTCCAGCGTCCATTGACTAAGACCTTGATAGTGTCCATCTCGACTAGCAAAGGCATGGGCTCCAGCCTCAATGGCACGCCAGTCATTACCAGTAGCAATCAAAATCGCATCAATACCGTTAAATATCCCTTTATTGTGGGTAGTGGCTCGATAAGGATCAGCTTGCGCAAATTGGCTAGCCAACGCAATTTTCTCCGCAATGTCTCGTCCTTGATCCTTCTGGCGACTCAAGTAGCGAAAAGCGATACGACAACTTGCAGTCACCAGAGAATCGGTCGCGTAATTAGACAGAATTCCCATGAGACTCTGTCCCTGACTGAGTTCTTCTAAGACTGGTTTCAAGGCTTCCAGCATGGTGTTGAGCATATTAGCACCCATGGCTTCCTGGGTATCGACATGGAGATAAACAACGAGAAAGTCTGTTTCACCTTTGATCTGTTCTACATGCAAATCACGCGCCCCACCTCCTCGTTTAACGATAGAAGGATAGGCTTGATTGGCAAGTTCCAAGAGCTCAGTCTTTTTGTTTGTAATCTTCTCTTGAGCTTGTTCAGGTTCAGCAACTTGATAAAGAGCTACCTGCCCAATCATCTGGCGCTGATGAACCTGAGCAGTAAAGCCACCTGCTCGCTTGATGATTTTACTTGCATAGCTGGCCGCAGCAACCACGGACGGTTCTTCTGTCACATAGGGAACTGTGTATTCCTGACCATTGACAAGGACCTCTGGAACCAGCGAATAAGGCAGAGAAAAAGTTCCCACCACATTCTCACTCAGCTGGTCTGCCACAGTCACACTTATCTGTTCATCCTGCTCCAAACTCACTTGCTTCTCAGGACTAAGGAGCGCCTGAGCTTGTAACAACTCGAGGCGCTCTTGGTATGATTTTTTAGAAAATCCATTCCAACTTATCTTCATTATTTTTCAACCTTGCTATAACGGCGTTGGTGGTCAACAATTTCAACCAAGGCAAAATCTTGATTTTCATAGCCAGAAAACTGGGTAGAATTTGTTTCATCTAAGTCTACTTCCTCAAAGAAGACTTTTTCATAGTCTGCAACAGACAGGGCAGTTCGTTGGTTGAGCTTGTTCAAACGGTCTTTATCCAGATAAGCTTCATATCCTTCAACCAATTCACCACTGAAGAACTCAGCCACAGCCCCACTTCCATAACTATAAAGGGCAATTTTATCTCCAGCCTTCAAGCTATCTGTATTTTCCAAGAGAGACAAGAGTCCAAGGAAAAGTGAACCTGTGTAGATATTCCCCACCTTTTGACTGTATAGAATAGACTGGTCAAAATGGTTTTGCAAGAGGTCTTTTTTCTCTTGAGGCAGGCTCTTATCCATGATTTTTTTCAAGCCTTTTAGTGCTAATTTAGGATAGGGCAAGTGGAAACAAACAGCCGCAAAATCATCTAAAGTAAGCTGGTAGCGTTTTTGATATTCAAGCCAAGTCGTTTTCAAACTATCCAAATATTGTTGGGTAGAATAAACACCATTTACATAAGGGGTTGTTGAGTAATTTGGACGCCAGAAATCCATGATGTCACGAGTCTGAGCCACATTGTCATTATTAAAGGCCATAATGCGTGGATTTTGTGTAATCAACATAGCCACACTTCCAGCACCCTGAGTTGGTTCTCCTGGAGTTTCAATACCGTACTTGGCAATATCACTAGCAATGACCAATACCTTGGACTCTGGAGAATTTTCCACATGTAATTTGGCATAATGAAGGGCAGCTGTCGCTCCATAGCAGGCTTCTTTAATCTCAAAACTACGAGCAAAGGGCTGGATGCCCAGCAAACCATGTACAAAGACGGCCGCAGCTTTACTCTGGTCAATTCCTGACTCAGTAGCCACAATGACCATATCAATTTCTGCTCTTTCTTGCTCAGTTAAAATAGAATCACTTGCACTGGCTGCCAAGGTCACGATATCCTCAGTTAGAGGCGCAATACTCAATTCCTTGAGTAAGAGTCCTTTACTTAATTTTTCAGGGTCAATTCCCCTCGCTTCTGCTAAGTCTTGTAATTTCAAGACATATTGACTGGTCGCAAAACCAATCTTATCAATACCGATTGTCATATTTACCTCTGTTTTATCATTCATTGTAAAAAATCGTTCTATACTATTTTATCACAAATAGCAGTAAAAGAGAGAAAAAAGACTTGATTCACCAAATCAAGTCCCTTATTATTCTAACCATTATGCTGTTTTCGTAAGTGAGAATAAAGTCTGAGAATCACTGTTCCACTAGCCATTCCAATGGAAATCACCAAAGCCAACATAACAACTAAGGTTGCACTAGCAATGGCATGACTGTAATCTCCCGTCACAAAAAAGGCAGTTGTCCGATAGGAGAGATAACCCGGAACCAGAGGTGCCAAGATGGCCAAGATAAAGACCACAGCAGGTGTCTTATAAAGAATACTTAAAATCTGGCTGACACAAGAACCGATAATGGCTGCAATAAAAGTAGCCACAATAACATTGGTCGGTTCCTTGAGCAAAAGATAAATTAGCCAGACAGCCATGCCCAAAATTCCTCCTGGTAAGAGCATAGAACGTTGCACATTGAGTACGATTAAAAAAGTGATGATAGCAAGAAGACTTGCTACTGCTTGTAATAAAAAGGTTGTTAGTGTCATATTAATTCATCAATACCAAGGCGACAGAAGTTCCTGCCCCTAAAGCAAGGGTAATGAGCAGGGATTCAAACATCTTACTCATACCAGAGTTTATGTGGTTGGTCATAATATCACGAACCGCATTGGTCAAGGCAATTCCTGGTACAAACGGCATGACCGCACCAGCTATAATCAAATCTGCTGTTGAGGGAAAACCTGTGTAGCGAGCCCAAAACTGGGCTATCATCCCAAAGACAAAGGCTCCAGCAAAGGCTGTCACAAAGGGAATTCGGATAAACTTCTCCACATAGAGGGAAAAGGCAAAACCAAATAAGGTCGCCACTCCTGCCCCAAGTGCGTCGTAGATATTTCCACTAAACATAATTGAAAAGAAAGGAGCACTAAAGGTCGCAGCCAAAGTTACCTGCAACTTAGTATAGGGAAGAGGTTGAGCTTGCAAGGCCGTCAATTGCTTAAAGGCTGTTTCTAAATCAAGCTTTCCACCTACTAACTGACGAGAAATCTGATTCACATCGCAGACTTTTTCAATGTTATAAGAAGAGGAAGTCACGCGTTTCATTCGCGAAATATTGGTATTTTCAATCGAGAAAAAGATAGCGGCAGGCATGGCAAGAACATTGCAATCCACAATCCCCTGCGAATGCGCAATACGGATCATGGTATCTTCTACACGATGAATCTCTGAGCCACTTTTGAGAAGAATGGTTCCAGCTAACATAATCACATCGATGACGGCATTTAATTCTCTTGATTCTTCCATGCGTTCCTCCTTTTATCAACTCCTTCTATTCTATCACAAATCCGGACTCAAAAAAAATCTTTGCCATGAAATCATGACAAAGATTCTAGTATCACTATGGATTATCTGGGGAAGTATCTCCTCGTTGTGAATTACCTTGCGAGTTTCCTTGTGTTGGGGAGGTTTCTGCATTCCCCGGCTCGTTAGGTTTCCGAGAAGAACTAGACGACGAAGAGGATGAGGATGAAGATGTTGAAGAAGTACGAGTTTGTTTTGCTTTATAAATAGAAATTTTAACACGAGTAGTGCTCAAGTCTACTTTTTCGCCTGCCTTTGGACTTTGCTCTACAACAGTCCCCTCAGCAGTTCCTTCAGGAGCTTTAGACACTTCTACAACTTCGATATTAGCTTTTTTAACGTCATATATCTCTGTAAGATTATTGACTGCAAATTCTCGGCTAGAACCAATATAGCTTGGCATTGAAATAGAATTTACTTTTTTAGCAACTGTCAAAACTATTTGAGTTGCCTTGCTAAGATCATAGGTTGTTCCTTCCGGTAAACTTTGTTTCATGATTGTACCAGCTTCGATTTCGTTGGATTCTTCTTCCTCAATCTTAATTAGATTTTCTGGAACCTTCTTACCCTTCAATTCTGCCACTACATCACTGGACTTTCTTCCGAGATAATTTCCAAGTTGGAAGGATTGCTGACCAGAAGACACAATCAAATTAATTTTTGTTCCTTCTTTGCGTGTCGTACCAGCGTCAGGATCGGTACGAATAACCCGACCTTCTTCAACCTTATCACTGGCCTCTGATTTTTCTTCACCAACCTCAAAATTGGCTTTCTTAAGCGCTTCTTTAGCTTCCGCAACCGTCTGACCTGCCACCTTTGGAACGGCAATGGTAGCGGGCGTTCTATATAAAATCCATACCAAAGATGCCACAACCAACAAGAAGGTCGCAAATAAAATTGGATAACGTGCTTTCATACGACGGCGTTTGGTTGGCTTTGGACTAGGTACTGGTTTTTCTGTCTGATGAGGCTGGGGCTTAGGTTGAGGTCTTCCCTCTTGTACCGGAGCTTTAGGAATAGAAGTCAAGGTACTTTGTGGAACTTTAGGAAGAGTTTTAGTATCTGCCTTAGTCGCATCTTCAAAGACTAGCTTTGGTTCATTACGACGATTATAAGACAAACTACTCGACAAATCCACATACATTTCAGCGACTGATTTGTAGCGATCTGTCAATTTCTTAGCAGTTGCCTTGATAACAACATTTTCTAATGCCTGAGGCACAGATGGATTTTCAGCTATAACCGACGGCAGAGGTTTCTGGAAATGCTGGAGGGCGATGGTTACCGCACTATCCCCATCGTAAGGAATATGACCTGTCAGCATCTCATAGAAAATAATCCCCATGGCATAGATATCACTCTGCACAGTTGCTTTAGAACCACGCGCCTGCTCTGGCGATAAATAATGAACGGAACCCAGCATTGAGTTGGTCTGAGTCAAACTCGTCTCTGCAAAGGCTACTGCAATCCCAAAGTCTGTAACCTTGGCAGTCCCATCTGGGGTCAAAAGGATATTTTGCGGTTTCAAATCCCTGTGAACAATTCCTCGAGTATGGGCTAAGCGCATAGCCAAGAGGATTTGTCCCATGATTCGAACCGCTTCTTCATTTGAAAGAGGGTGATGTTCCTTGATATAGCGTTTGAGGTCTAATCCAGCAACATATTCCATTGCAAGATACTGTTGTCCCTCTTCTTCACCGATATCTGTAATCCGAACGATATGAGGATGGTCCAGATCCGCCATGGCTCTCGCTTCCCGCTGGAAACGCGCCACAGCAATCGGGTCTGTCTGGTAGTTGGTTCTCAGGACCTTTACTGCCACTTCTTCCCCGTCTAGAATCAAATCTTTAGCCAAGTAAACATCTGCCATGCCTCCTCGACCAATCTGTTTGAGAATCCGATACCGCCCGGCAAAAATCTTGCCGATTTGGATCATTCTGTTTCCTCCTCAGTAACAGCAATAAGGGCAACTGTGATGTTGTCTAAACCACCCGCATTGTTGGCAAAACGGATCAAGGTTGCTGCCTTATCTGCCAAAGGAATATCACTGGTTACAATATCATAGATCTCACTTCCTGAAATCATATTTGTTAATCCATCACTATTAAGTAGGAGATAGTCTCCCGGCTCAAGGGTAATCATTCCAAAATCAGGCTGAATTTCATCTTTTTGACCGATTGACTGGGTAATAATATTTTTCTGTGGGTGGCTAGCTGCTTCTTCAGGTGTCAATTGACCTGCCTTGAGCAATTCATTGACCAAGGAATGATCGCTCGTTAACTGGTGGTATTCTTCTCCACGAATTAAACCAATACGAGAATCTCCAACGTGGGCATAAATAGCCTGATTGTCAATAATGGCTACAGCCTCAAGAGTTGTTCCCATTCCTTTATAGGCTTCATCTTGCCCCAATTGGTTAATCTTTTTATTTTCCATCTCAAGGTTGTTAGCAAACCATTCACGCACCTCGTTGATGGTATCAATTTGGGTATCTACCCAAGCGATACCTAAATCTGTAACCGCCATTTCACTCGCGATATTTCCTGCACGGTGTCCTCCCATCCCGTCAGCTAAGATAATCATAGTACGACCTGCTCTGTTGACGTAGTGGTTGACATAGTCTTGGTTATTTGTTCGTTTTTGACCAACATCCGTTAATATTGAAATTTCCATATGTCAGTTCCTTCCTAATCCGATATCTTGCGAAATTGGCTGATGAAAAATCCATCACTTCCATACAATTCAGGTGTAATGAGAATACAACCATCTTTCATGATATCCTTACATTCATGTTCTAGTTTTACCTGCTCAAATTCAGGATGACTTTCTAAAAATGCCTGAACGACTTGAAAGTTCTCCTCTGAGACAATAGTACAGGTACTATAAGTTATTATACCACCTTTGCGTAGTGTTTGACAAACACTACCTAATATTTCTAGCTGAATTTCCTGTAAGGACGTGAAATCTGCCGTTTCTTTATTGTATTTGATATCTGGTTTCCGGCGCAGCAGACCGATTCCTGAACAGGGAGCATCCACCAAAATCTTATCAAAAGAATTCTTACCAAAAAACTCATGCACCTTTCTGGCATCTAATTTTTGCGTTTGAACTCGGTCTGCAACTCCTAGACGTTGGGCATTTTCTTGGATTAAGTCCAACTTATGGTCGTACAAGTCCAGAGCAGTAACCTGACCTGTCGTTAGATAAGAGGCTATATGGGCTGTTTTCCCACCTGGAGCCGCACAGGCATCTAGAACCTGCTCACCACCTTGTAAATCAAGAGTGGGAGCAACCAGCTGACTAGACTCGTCTTGGATAGTAATAGCCCCCTCTGAAAATAGGTCATGGCCTGCAAAATGCCCCTGCTCCTTGACGAGACCAAAAACAGACAAAGGTGAATCACTGGCCTCCAACAAGACTTGGATTTCTTCTTTTCGTCCTAGGTCCGTTACACGAATACTGGCCTTGTTGCGCACCAAAAGACTTTCAAAAATAGCTTGCGCTCGCTCCTCTCCGTATTCTTCCTTGAGCTTGGCAACTAGCCAAACTGGGAGAGAATAGGCAATGGAATCACGCTTGTTTTTTCGTTTGATGCTGGTGATATCTGGCCAGCCTTCACGTAGAATACGACGAAGGACGGCGTTGACCAATTTTTCACTGCCTTTTTTACGGACTTTGGCCAATTCTACTGCTTCATTGACCACAGCATGGTCTGGAATCTTGTCCAAATAGCGGAGCTGGTAAGCACTCATGAGAAGAAGGACATAAAGCCAACTATCTAACTGGTCTCTGTCTTCGATAAAGTGTGATAGGTACCATTCCAGAGTCAGTTTACGGGCTACCGTTCCATAGACCAGCTCGGTCACCAAGCCCTTGTCTGCTGCCGAAAGTTGACTTCCCTTGAGATGCTTATTTAAGGCGATATTTGAGTATGCTTGATTGATAAAAACATCCTCTAATACTGCTAGGGCTAAACTTCTAGCCGTTTCTACTTTAGTCACCAAATCGTTCTCCTACAGTCAATGTCCGTCCAACTCCATTGAGGAAGGAAGCAATGTCCATCTTAGGCTTACCAGCAGGCTGAACTTGTTTGAGAGACAAAGCTCCTTCAGCCGTTGCGACAATCAATTCTTTCTTGCCAATAGAGAGAATCTCACCTGGATTTCCCTGACCTTCTACTGGTAGTGATTCATAAATTTTAAAGCGGTCGCCCTTAAGGAAAGTATGGGCAACAGGCCAGGGGTTCATTCCACGGATTTGGTTGAAAAGTTGACGATTGCTTTTATTCCAGTCCAGTTTTTCTTCTTCTGGCTTGATATTTGGCGAGAAAGTAACCTGACTTGGATCCTGCGCTTCAGGTTTGATATCACCAGCAATATAGGCAGGCAAAGTATCCAAAAGCAAATCACGACCAACTAGCGCCAATTTCTCAAACAAGGTGCCGACATTGTCCTCATCCGTAATCGGAATACTACGACGAGAAATCATATCTCCTGCATCCATTTCCTTAACCATTTCCATAATGGTCACACCAGCTTCCTCATCCCCTTGAATCAAGGCATAATGGATAGGCGCACCACCACGGTGTTTAGGAAGGAGGGAGGCGTGAACATTGACAGCAAAGTCCATGCTATCAAGGAGTTTACTTGGGAGAAACTGCCCAAAAGCAGCAGTCACAATTCCATCTGCTCCTAGCTGCATAATAGTTTCCATCTCTGGACTTCCAGATAGTTTTTCAGGTTGGTAGATAGGAAGTCCTGCCTCTTTGGCAGCTTGTTTAACTGGGGTTTCCTGGATCACTTTTTTACGGCCGACGGCACGGTCTGGCTGGGTCACAACGGCTAGAATTTCGTAACGGTCATCTGTCAAAAGCCCTTTTAAAACTGTTGCTGAAAAGTCGGGTGTCCCCATAAAGATTAATTTTGTCATATCTTCTCCTTCTTATAAAAATTGCTGTGGCTCATGGTCAATGCTGAGACGAAGCTCACTATTTTCCCGTTCTTGAGTCAAGGCCAAGACCTGGTTGAGGGTCGGCCCCAGCTCATCTTCTAAACGGTATTTAATCAAAATCTGGTAATGATAGAGGTTGTGGGTACGGGCAATAGGTTTGGGCGTTGGCCCAAGGATGTTACTGGTTTCAGACAAACCTGACCGCAAAATGTTCATAACTTCATAAGCACGTTTGACCACCTCTTCTTCTTTCTTATGAGAAAGGGTAATGCCAATGGTGAAATAGTAAGGTGGATAACCAAGTTGTCGTCTGATTCCCATTTCATAGGCATAAAAACCTTCGTAGTCCTGATCCTTGGCAAATCGAATAGCGTAGTGCTGAGGATTGTAAGACTGGATCAAGACCTGCCCAGCTTTTTCCGCACGACCTGCCCGGCCTGCAACCTGAGTCAAAAGTTGGAAGGTTCTCTCAGAAGAACGGAAGTCAGGCAAATTCAAAGCCGTATCCGCATTGAGCACTCCGACCAAAGTCACATTGGGAAAATCCAATCCCTTGGCAATCATCTGAGTACCAAGTAAAATATCTGCTTCTCCTCGCCCAAACTGGTCAAGAAGAGCTTGGTGACTACCTTTCTTACGAGTCGTGTCCACATCCATCCGCAAAATACGGGCTTGCGGAAAGAGTTCTGCCAGCTCGTCATAAGCCTTCTGAGTTCCTGTCCCATAGTAACGAATACTGCGACTCTTACAGTTAGGACAGACCTGAGGAATGTCTTTCGAAAAACCACAATAATGGCAGTTCATGGTCTTGGTATCCATGTGCAAGGTCAAAGAAATGTCACAGTTAGGACAAGTATCCACCGTCCCACACTCCCGACACATGACAAAGCTAGAATAACCACGACGATTGAGCATAAGAACCACCTGCTCTTTTTTAGCCAGACGATCTTGAATAGCTTCTAACAAAGGTGGCGTAAAGTTTGACGTCTCATTTTGTCCGATATAGTCTCGAAAGTCAATTACTTGAACCTCAGGGATCCTAGCCAAAGGATTGGCACGTTGGGTCAGACGTAAATGTTGATAAACGCCTTTACCAGCCCGAGCACGGCTTTCCAGACTAGGAGTTGCTGAACCAAGTACCAGAACTGCTTGATTATACTGAGCCCGTAAAATGGCTACTTCTCTGGCATGGTAACGGGGATTGCTGTCCTGCTTATAAGTCGCTTCATGCTCTTCATCAATAATCATGACACCCAGATTTTTCAGTGGAGCAAAAATGGCAGATCTAGCACCCACAACAACTTGGGCATCTCCGCGTTCCACCTTGCGCCATTCATCATACTTTTCACCATTGGATAGGCCTGAATGAAGAATGGCCACCTTGTCCCCAAAACGTGCTATAAAACGCTCCGTCATCTGTGGAGTCAGGGAAATCTCAGGCACCAGCAAAATAGCTGTCTTGCCCTTGTCCAAGGCCCCTTGGATAATCTGCAAGTAAACCTCCGTCTTCCCGCTTCCTGTAATCCCTTGAAGGAGGAAGGGAGGCTGATGACTGCCAACCGCACTGACAACCGCATCAAGCGCCTGCCTTTGCTCTGGATTCAACTCCAAAGGCTGACTTGCTTCAATTCCTTCAAAATAAGCAGCCGAGCGTTGGACTTCCTTTTGAACTATAGTAACAGCACCTTGTTCTACAAAGAAGTTGACTTGCTCCCGTGAGTAGGACTCTAGCAAACTAGCCAAGGAAGCACTCTCAGGATGAGACAGCAAATAGTCTCTCAATTCCAACTTTTTCTTGGCGCGAGCAGAAATCTCTACACCTTCTAACTGAACAAGGTCTACCTCATACCAAGACTGGGTCTTGACCTTCTTTTGATCAATCGCCTGATATTCTAGACCAAGCAGGCCTTTTCTAGTCAAACGCATCATTTCAGCTTGCTTACCTAAATCTAGAGAAGAAAATGCAAGTGAATCTTCTGAACCAAACAAGCGCTCTCGGTCTTCCTGACTCAGACCTGCCAGAGGATAGAGAATCTTGTCATAGCTGGAGTTCAGAAATCCTGGTAGCATAGCCTTGAGGATGGAGATTTTATAGGAGAAGACGGACTTGCGTAACTCCTCAGCAAGCCAGAGTTGTTCTCGCGTGAGCACAGGAGAAAAATCCAGCACCTCCGCAATATCTTTTAAATCTTGATTAGCCTCTTCTGCATCTGGTTGGGACTCCAAACCAAGAACAATCCCTTGAATCAGGCGATTGCCCTTACCAAAAGGTACATGGACCCGCATCCCAACTTCCAGCATTCCCTCAAATTCCTCCGGAATCCTATAACTATAGGGTTGGTCCGTCTGCATCAAAGGCACATCTACGATAATCTTGGCTATGGTCATCTTCTCACCTCCTCCTTGTCATACTCTTCGAAAATCAAATTCAAACCACGTCAGCGTCGCCTTACCGTACTCAAGTACAGCTTGCGGCTAGCTTCCTAGTTTGCTTTTTGATTTTCATTGAGTATCAGTACATTCTTGCAATAGAAAAAATAAGATTGAGTCCCCCCAACCTTAAATTTTTTCACCATCTTCTTTTTCTTTAGCGATTTGCTCTTTGATTTTCTTTTCTTCTTCTTCTTTGCGGCGTTTTTCTTCTTCGATACGGCGACGCACTGCTTCACGTTTTCCTTCTGGATCTGGGTGAATTGTTACGTTTCCTGATTCGATTTCTTCTAAAGCGCGAAGAGTTGATTTTTCAGATTTGAAACCTTGAGTTGCTGGCGCACCTGCTTCCAATTCGTGGGCACGTTTTGCTTCCAAGATTACGAGTGAATATTTTGATGGAACCTTGTCGAGCAAGGTATCAATAGAGGGTTTTAACATCATTTGCTTGTACCTATTTTCTAAATTTTATCGGGTAGTTGGAGATTTTGGTAACATCTCCTGATAGTGACCAATGACACGATCCACACGGAAGTGCTCTGCTTCGATCACACGTTTGACACGATCAGCAGCTAGGGGCACCTGATCGTTGACAATCGCATAATCATACTCACGCATAAGGGCAATTTCTTCCTTGGCTTTTTCGATTCGTTGGGCAATCACTTCTGCGCTGTCTGTTCCACGTCCTACCAAACGATCTTGCAATTCATCCAAATCTGGTGGTGTCAGGAAGATAAAGACAGCATCTGGAACCTTTTTCTTGACCTGAAGAGCACCCTGAACTTCAATTTCAAGGAAAACATCGATTCCCTTGTCCAAGGTTTCATTGACATAGGTCAGAGGAGTTCCATAGTAGTTGCCGACATATTCTGCGTATTCCAACATCTGTCCTTGACGAATCAGCTCTTCAAACTCTTCACGAGTACGGAAGAAATAGTCAACACCGTCCACTTCTCCAGGACGTTGTGCGCGTGTCGTCATCGATACAGAGTATTGAAATTGGTTTTCAGAACTCTCAAAAATCTCTCTTCTAACCGTTCCTTTTCCAACCCCTGAAGGACCAGAAAAAACGATTAGTAAGCCTCGGTCTGCCATTGTGTCTCCTTTTAGTCAGTCTGTGAAATAACATTTCTAGAATAATGGCAAAAAGCCAGATTATCCTTTACAGTCTTTCTAACTAGTGTAACAAAAAAGCAGTAATTTTTCAACTGCTCTTTCTTATTTATTTAGCATAATCTATGATTTATACAAGGTAGCCCCCTAAAAAAGACTTGCCTTTTTATTCTATTTAAGAGATAATAAAACTACTAATATAAAAAGGAGAAGTTTATGGGAAATTATAAAGGAAAAAATGTTGATGAAGCAATTTCAAATGGCTTATCTGAACTCAATCTCAACAAAAGTGAAGTCAAAATCAATATCATTGATCATGGAAATGCCGGAGTATTTGGTTTTTTTGAAAAAGAAGCTGAGGTTGAAATAACACCATTGAGCCCAATGGAACTGAAAATAAAAAGATTGATTCCATATTTAATCGGTGCTGTTACAATATTTATGATTCTTATAGCAGTTATAATTGGAGTATACTCAGATAAGTCAACTACTGTTTCTCCCCCTTCCTCTACACAAACTAGCTCTATTATTGAAAAATCTGTCGAGAAAACTAGTGAATCATCCTCTACATCATCAAGTTCGACGCCTGCTTCCTCTAGTTCAACTAACACCACATCAAGCTCGACCGAAACCTCGTCAACAAGTCCATCACAAGCAACTATTATTACAGTAGAAAACAATGAAGACTTTAAATCTCTGCTCCAAACTGAAGATCAAAGTGTCATAACAGATTTTATTCAAAAACACAAAGGTCAGATAATTGAATTTGATGGGAACATAGCAAATCTTGCTAAGTCAAAATCAAAATATGATATTCTTATTCATTCTGGAAATTATCATCCTGATGAGGTATCAGGCCCTAATTTCAAAATCCCTCAAATCACTATCATCTCAAATCCTATATTCAATTCATTTAATGGGGACAATATTAAAACCGGACAAAATATACATATTAAAGCAGAAATCGGTAACTATAACTCTACTCAAGATTTAATCTACTTATCACCAATTGAGATTTCGCCCCGATAATATAACAAATAGTTGCAAATAATTTATTCAAAAAACTGAAGTCAGATTCTCTTCTGACTTCAGTTTTTTATTATTTAGCATAATCTACTGCACGAAGCTCGCGAATCACGGTTACCTTGATATTTCCTGGGTAATCGAGATTGTTTTCAATTTTCTCACGAACTTTGTGAGCCAAGATTGTGACTTTGTCGTCCTTGATTTGTCCTGGATTTACCATGATGCGGATTTCACGTCCTGCTTGAAGGGCAAAGCTATTTTGTACCCCTTCAAAACCGTTAGCAATTTCTTCCAAATCATGAAGACGCTTGATGTAGCTTTCAAGAGACTCACTACGAGCACCTGGACGTGCCGCGCTTAAGGCATCTGCTGCAGCGACGATAACTGCAATCACGCTCTCAGCTTCAACATCTCCGTGGTGACTAGCAATGGTATTGACCACAACTGGATGTTCCTTGTACTTACGGGCCAATTCCATACCGATTTCAACGTGGCTACCTTCAACCTCGCGGTCAATGGCTTTCCCAATATCGTGAAGGAAACCAGCACGACGGGCAAGAGCCGCATTTTCACCAAGCTCGCTCGCCATAATTCCAGCCAACTTAGCAACCTCAATCGAATGGCGCAAGACATTTTGTCCATATGAAGTACGGAACTGCAAACGTCCCATGATTTTCATCAAGTCTGGATGAAGGTTTGGCGCACCAATCTCATAGGCAGCAGCCTCACCGTATTCACGTATCTTATTGTCAATCTCTTGACGGTTTTTCTCAACCAACTCTTCGATACGAGCTGGGTGGATACGACCATCTTTGAGCAACATTTCCATAGTCATACGGGCAATCTCACGACGAATCGGATCAAATCCTGACAAGGTCACCACTTCTGGTGTATCGTCGATAATCACATCAACCCCTGTCAAACTTTCAAAGGTACGAATGTTACGACCTTCACGACCAATAATGCGTCCCTTCATAGTATCGTCTGGCAGATGAACCGTTGAGTTTGTTGACTCCGCTACATATTCACCAGCGATACGTTGCATAGCTTGAACCAAGATGTCCTTGGCCATTTTGTCAGAACGTTCCTTGACCTCTTGCTCAGCTTCGCGAATACGGCTGGCAATCTCCTTGGTCAAGTTTTCCTCTGTCTGCGACAAGATAATATCTCGTGCTTCTGCCTGAGACAGAGCACCAATACGCTCTAGCTCTGCTTCTTTTTGTCTTTCGACTTCCTCTAATTGCTCTTCACGCGCATCAAGGTTTTTCTCTCTATCAGAAATACTTTGTTCTTTTTGTTCAAGTGTTTGTTCTTTACTCGTCAAATTGTCGTCCTTACGGTCAAGGCTAGTAGCTCTCTCTGTCAAACGACTTTCGATTTGTTTGAGTTCTTGACGTTCTGATTTGAATTCAGCGTCCACTTCTTCACGGTATTTTCTGGCTTCTTCTTTGGCCTCCAATAGTGCTTCTTTTTTAAGAGACTTGCTTTCACGTTTAGCTTCATTAACCAGTAAATCCGCTTCACGTTCAGCTTGTCCACGTAAATTAGTTGCTTCTTGTTCAGCATTTAAAAGCATCAACTCTGCAGCTTCCTGAGATGATTTCATCTTAGCTGAGATGCTGACATATCCAATGACTAAACCAATGATGACGGCAAAAACAGCAATCGCAAGCGACATGATTTCCATGTTTTTACCTCATTTTATTGTTATTCCGAATGACATACATTCTTTTACATTCTACCATAAAAAAGTGATTTTCACAAACCTAAAATAGAATATGTTTTGGGGAATTTGGAACGCGTTTGCTAAAATAAACTTGTTATTTAGAAATAGTAGTTTAGTAGAGACTTGAGAAAAAGTCCACCTTTCAGTAGACTTAGTTTGTTTCTATTCTTATCGGTACTCTTCCAAAATTCTGCTCTGCTATACTTGGATTTCCCAGTTGGTAAATCTGGTCTGCCTTTTGGGTCATAGCATCCCAAGGTTCTTTGCCAATTCGGCTAACTAGATTGACCTGCCCTTTCAAAGACTTGAGGTGTTGTCTGCCTTTTTCAGTAAATCCAAGAACATGAATCCCTTCTGGCAAGTTACTTTCTCTGGCCTGCACTAGGATATAGGTCAATAGGCGTCTGACACGCGCCTTAGTATAGCGTTTGGTCGCAACCGCCTCGACCAATTCTTCCACAGACTGGGCTGTTTTGATGGCATCCTTGATGCGCACTGCCATTTCTTGATTGACCTGATAGATGGTGGTTAGGTCTGGATTTGACAAGATTTGATAGCAGAGCAAGGGAAAATAGTCTTCCCAGCTCACCTTACTAGCCTGCTCAAAGAGTTCAACAGAAGGCATAAAGCGTTCTAAGAAATCTTGGTCTGACTGATGCTGACGCAGAGCTGTCGCCGAGGCAAAATCCACATCCTTGTCCACAGAATGGTAACTCGCCCCCTGACGCTGAATCGGATGCAGATTGATATTTCGTCCTGCAACTGCCTTGGCATAGGCCAGAGCAAGAACATGATTGGGAGTATTTCCTGAAAAATCAAGACCAGCAAATTCCTTCCACATGGCTTGGGTTTTCTGTGGATAGGAAAGAGAGTCAGGCAGATTATCCACAAATTTTTCCATCTCAGCACCCTGCTCTGTGTATAAGTCAGCGATTTTCTGGTAATCTAGAACTTCCTCCGTCCCAAAAGCTAGAGTATCAATGCCCAACCGAGCCAAGATATCCACAGCCCCTTGGCCAAAAAAATCTGCTGCCTGAACACTAACTAAAAAGGGCAATTCCACTACCAAGTCTGCGCCATTTTCCAGTGCCATCTGGGCTCGTATCCACTTATCTACAATAGCTGGCTCTCCACGCTGCATGAAATTACCAGACACGGCAACAATTTTCAGCCCCTCCACCTGATCCAGCAGGTATTTGTGGCCATTATGAAAAGGATTGAACTCCGCGATAATACCCGTGATGGTCATGATAATCTCCTACTTCTGCGCCACAAAAAACCAACGGGTGCTGGTTTCTGTTGGCTCTTTGTCTTCAAAGTCCGCAAAGAGTTTGAAGGATTTGAATCCGGCCTGTTCCAGCAAAATATCATAGGTCAAGACCTCATAGGTCCGCTCCTCATGCACTTCATCGTGGCGACTAAAGGAACCATCCGCTTCCTTGACAAAGAAAGTCAACTCATGAACGATAGAGTGAGGCGCCGCATCCTCATAGGTATCCCATAGCATGGCGAAATCTTCTGCATTTTCATGATAAGAATAGCCTGGAAAAACTTCGTCTGTCTGGTAGGTCGAATGCACATCAAAGATGAAAACTCCATCTTCATTAAGGGCATTATACACTTCCTTAAAAACATCCCCTACTTCCACCTCATCCTGCATGTAGCAGATAGAGTCCGAATAACAAGTGACAAAGTCGTATTGACCTACCTTGGACAAATCCAACATATTGCCTTCAATAAAATCAATCTTTTGTTTGGCTGAAGCCGCTCTCTTCTCCGCAATCTTCAGCATATCTGCGCTCAAGTCAAGTCCAGTCACATCAAAACCAGCTTGAGAAAAGCGTACAGACTGGATGCCTGTCCCACAAGCCAATTCCAAAAGCTTCTTTCTATCCTTTGTCTTAGGCAAATGACCCAGAGAAAAATCCGTCCATTTATCATATAAACTATCGTCCATGACCGCATCATAGACCGCCGCAAAGGTTTCATAAGTTGCCATAATCATGATACCAAGAGCCTCCATGGCAAACACCACTCGCCCTATACCTTTCTATCCATTTTTTCTAAAATAAGCAAAGAAACCCAGTTGGCTACAACTGAGTTCGTCTTCTAAGCAAGAGCTTCTGAAATATCTACTGACTCCGCCTCATGCCATAGCTTTTCTAAGTTATAGTGGGCACGCATTTCTTCTGAAAAGACATGCACGACAACAGAGCCGAGGTCTAGTAGGACCCAACCTCCAGCTGCATCTCCTTCGACATGACTGCCTTTAAAGCCTGCATCGGCTACTTTTTCACGGATATTATCAGCGATAGCGTCCAACTGACGGCTATTCATTGAACTAGTAATAACAAAGTAGTCAGTCACGCTAGTCAAATCTTGGACATCAAGTGCGAGGATATCCTCCGCACGTTTCTCATCAGCCGCTTTCACGACTAGTTCTAGTAATTCTTTTTCGTTCATTTAGTCCTCTTTCAAATAGTGCACAAAGGCGTTATAGGTTTCAAGGGTTTGGGGATAGATGGGGAATCCCTGATGGGCTAGATGCTCCACGGTACGAACTGTCTCATAAGCTACTGCCTTATTAAGTGACAAACTTGCAATCTCACGCGCTACATCCACTCCAGGAAAGGATCGATTATGCTCGATATAGTCTGCGACATAGATAACCTTATCTAGGTCTGTCATCTGGTCAGCCCCGACTGTATGGATTTCAATAGCTCGCAAGATTTCAGAATCATGCAAATCCAAATCTTCCTGAATCTTGTAGATGCCAACCATGCCATGCCAGACATTATTGCCCCAGTTTTTGAGGTCAGGGTCTAGCTGATAACGGTCAATCAAGTCTAAAAATTCCTGATCTGACAGCTTTTTAGCATAGTCATGAAGAAGGCCTGCTAGTCCTGCTTTCTCGGTATCGACTCTAAATCTCTGAGCCAATTCTATAGCTGCACGCTCCACACCCAAGCAATGGGTTAACCGTTTCTCGGGTAGAAGCTCTGCCATTTTTTCCAACAAAGCCTCGCGAGAGCAATTGATATAGTCTTGATATGCCATCAGTAAAGCCCCTCCTTCTCGATGTAGTCTAGTACAGACTGAGGCAGGAGAAAGTTGGGTTTCCGACCTTGGGCAATGAAGTCACGCACCATGCTGGACGAGATATCCATTAGAGGCACATCTACCCAGATAACGGGATAGGAAGTCCCTGCCTTGTAGCGTGGGCGCTGAACCCCTACAAACTGAACCATGTCGACCAGCTCATCAATTCGGTACCACTTAGGCAGATAGTCCACCATGTCGGCACCGATGATAAAGTAATAATCCGTATCAGGATTCTTCTCTGTTAAAATCTTCATGGTGTCGTAGGTATAAGAAATGCCCTTACGCTCCAATTCAATGGTTTCAATGGCTAGTCCTTCAATCCCCTCAATCGCCAACTCAAGCATCTTGAGACGATGGTGTTCAGAGATGGTTTCCTTTTTATCTACATGGGGAGGTTGGTATTCAGGCATGAGCAAGACCTGGTCCAGTCCCAACTGCTGACGTACTTGGTCCGCAACAATCAGATGGGCATTGTGAACAGGGTTAAAATTCCCCCCTAAAATCCCGACTTGTTTGCGTTTTTTCTCCTTGATTTCTGGCTCCAACTCTACCTTGGTAAAGGGAGTCAATAATTCGATTGCCATAGGCTAGTCTCCTTTATTTCTCTGTAAAAACAGTTGTTTGGAGTAGTTTTTTTAGATTTCTTTGACTTTTTTAGAAATCTTGCGATTTTCTTTCTTGCTGGATTGTTTAAACAAAATCAAGATGCGTCCGATTTTTTGGACTGTGTCCACACCGATTTCTTCTTCCAAAATTTCAGCTACTTCGTGGATATTTTCATCGGTGTTTTGCAAAAGAGTCACCTTGATCAATTCACGGGCATCAAGAGCTTGACGGACGCTGGTTTTGATTTGGTCGTTGAGTCCATTTTTTCCGATTTGGATGATGGGTTTGAGGGTGTGTGCCTGGCTGTTGAGGAAGGCACGTTGTTTTGATGTTAATGACATAATTTCTTCCTTGTTTTTTTGATAGTTATTTTAGGTGGTGAGGGACGGTCGGAACTAATTTTTCAAAGATCTCATCTTTGGAAAATGGATTTCCTGACCTCACAATTGAGCCTTGGTCTCAATTGTGCCCCTTGCCAATCTACAGATTGGCAAGATCCCACGGCAATAACTATCTTTTTATGAGCTCACTTTGTTCGCTCAGTGATTTTAGTTTAAATAATTGCTTTTCGTGTGACAACTGCGACGCCTTCTGGTGCCCAGACGGCGACTTTGGCGGTGCCTGTTACGCGAATCCAGCCTAGGCCTGAGATAACTAGGTCTGTCTTGTCCTTGATGGTAAATACATGTTGGACTAGTTTTGGAAAATCTTCTTTTTCCTTGCTATTTGGTGGTGTCAGAAGGGTTCCTACATGCTTGTCATAGAAAGCACTAGCTCCTTCAAGCTTGGTTCGGTGGAGTTTGAGTTCATTATCAAAGAAGGCTGTGAATCCTTGCTTTTCACCCGCAATGAAGTCAAAGCGTCCGAGACCGCCTAGAAACAGTGTTTGTTCAGGATTGAGCTGATAGGTTTTGGGTTTAATTTCCTTTTTAGGGCTGACATACTTGAGGTTTTTAGCCGTCAAGTAGTGAGCCATCTGGTGGCGGTGGATAATTCCCGGCGTATCGTAGATATAAGAACCGTCGTCAAGCGGAATCTCAATTTTGTCCAAGGTTGTCCCTGGGAAGCGCGAAGTCGTGATGACATTCTGATCACCCGTGATTTCTTGAATGATGGCATTGATGAGGGTTGATTTTCCAACGTTTGTCACGCCAACAACATAGACATCACGGCCCTTACGGTAGTGTTCGATTTTGTCAATGACTTCCTTAATAGCATGTTTATTTTGTGCCGAAGTTAGGACGACATCGACTGGACGAAGACCTTCTTCGTGGGCACGTTCCATGAGCCACTGGCTAATCTTGCCTGGTTTAACTGACTTGGGCAGGATATCTTTTTTATTTCCCACCAAAAGGACATCATTGCCCGATACAAAGCGTGGCAAGCCTGGAATGACAGAGCCATTAAAATCAAAGATATCAATGACATTGACCACTAAGGCATCACTGTCTCCCACCTCGTGCAAGAGCTTGAGGAAATCATCGTCCGTCAACTGGACATCCGTGATTTCATTATAGTGGCGGAGACGGAAACAGCGTTGGCAATAGACTTCGCCAGTTTCCAAACCTTTTTCAAGTGCCGACTGGGGGGTAAAACCAAGACCAGCCTTATCTGTCGTCTGAATGGTTGCTCCACAACCAATACAGAGAATTTCTTCCATAGTTAAATTCCTTTTTTATATGTAATCGGTCCGTACGTTTCAGTGATTTTTCGCTTCACACGGCGCTCACGAGCTCGGTTGATCTGTGTTTTGATCGAGTCATGTTGGACCAAGGGTTTGACTAAAATCGAGCGAATGCCTGCACGGTGGGCTGCTCGTATATCTGTCATGAGCTGGTCGCCGACCATGACCACTTCGCTTTTCTCATAGTGGAATTCCTTCATGGCACGGTCAATCCCAAATGTGAAGGGCTTCAGAGCCCAATAAACGTAATCAATCCCAAACTTCTCAACTGCTCGTTGGACGCGTTTTTTAGTGTTATTTGATACCACAATAATGCGAATGCCCGCGTCCCGAAGATCATGTAGCCATTGCTTCATCTCTGGCGTCCCGTCAGGGTTGTTCCAAGCAATGAGGGTATTGTCCAAATCGACCAAAACAGCCTTGATTCCATGCGCCTGCAGGCTTGGGACTGTCAGATCATAGACTGCTTCCACAGCAAAGTCTGGCATGTAGTTTTCAATCACCATTTTGGCTCCTTTTCTTTTATTTTCTAGTAATTTTCTTCAGCCATTGAGATAAGGCCACCCATAAAATCAAGCTAGTCATTAAGATATAAATCCAAGCATTTGGCTCTTCTGTAAATGGTAGAGGAACATTCATTCCGAAGAAACCTGTAATAACCGCAAGTACTGCTAGTAAGACGGAGATAATAGTCAAAATTGACAAACTATCATTCAAGTTATTGTTTAGGATGTTGTTGTAAGAAGCTGAGAGTTGTTGCAAGACTTGAGAAATCAAGTCTGTCATAGACACCAACTGATGGGCTTCAATCATGGCATCATCAAACTGCTCTCGTTCGACATCATTAAATCTCCGATAAAGAGCATGGCCCTGGATATGTTCCAAGAGGAGTCGATTTTGTTTTGCTGCTGCTGTCAAGTAAACCATACCAGTCTCCAAGTCAGAGAGGGCTAAGAGATTTTTCTTTGTTGTAGTTTGACGTAGCAAGGCACTAATTTCGTCCTTACTTTTATCCATCTCTTCAATGACAGGATAATAAGCGTTACTGATAATCTCTAAACCAGCAAAGAGAAACTTGTAAATAGAAAGCGACTCATGGCTATCCAGATAAGCTGACATCTGATCAATGACATAAGCATTCTTATGGTTGCTGATGGTAATCATTCGTTGTCTTTCGACGATAAAGGTCATGGGAATCGCTTCATAATATTCTTTGTCTTTTTCTAAATCAAGAACATTATAAATAAAGGTTACCGTCTCCGTTTCACGGTTATAATCCATATGAGCTCGTTCATTTCTATCCAGAGCATACTCAATGGTTTCCTTGTCCAATCCATAGATGTCAGAAAGATCTTCCATATTTTTAATCTTATCCACATCAAGGTCTATCCAGGTACAACCATTGCCCAACTGCTTTTCTAAAACCATCTTTTCTCCTTTATTAAACTCTTTCTATTGTACCATAAATCTGCTAAAATTTCAGGCCTGGTCTGTACGAGAGAAATTGCTGACGACGGTGATATTCCGATTGGGAACGAAGTGCAGAACCTGGTCTTCTCCTCTGAGTTGCGTTGTTCGAATGCCGACACTGACAACCTTGCCCGAGACAGTAATAGGACCATTTGTCAAAACGACCTCATCTCCCACATCCAGTTGACGTTCAAAGAGGATGAAAAAACCATTGATGACATCAGACAGAAAACCTTGGGCTCCCATACCAATAGCCACCCCAGCTATCCCAGCACCTGCTAGTAAACTAGAAACTGGCAAACCCAAAATAGACAAGATACAGTAAAGCAAAAAGAAATAAAGGGTATAATTAAACACATTCTCTAATAAACGTGAAATGGTTTTCTGACGCCCGACATCATGACGAGACATTTTTAGAGAAGGTTTAACAATTCTCTGCACCATGGTATGGAGCAATTTCTTAGCTATATAAAAGAGTAAAAATAAGAATAACAGAGAAATTAACTTGGTTAAGATATTTTCAATAATCGTTGTTATATCAAGCTTATTGAGGTAGGTTTGAATAAATTCTTTCATAGAAAACTCCTTTCATTTATTATACCATACTTTTACAAGTGATGAATCTCCATAAATATTCAAAAATAACAGCCAAAATAGACAGAAAATTCTTGATTTTAGCTCATATTTATACTATAATCATAAACATTACACAACAAAGGAGATTGTTATGAAAAAATTCATTCATGCTTGGAATAAGGCGAGTCTAATCAAACGAATTTTGATTGGCATGCTTATTGGAGGAACCCTAGGGCTGACACTTCCTAACATTTCAGGAATTGGTTTACTTGGAGATCTCTTTGTTGGTGGCCTTAAAGCCATCGCACCAATTCTGGTATTTGCCCTCGTTGCTAACGCCCTTTCCCAACATCAAAAGGGACAAGATAGCAACATGAAAACTGTTATCTTCCTTTACTTGGTAGGAACCTTTGCAGCGGCACTTGTTGCTGTCCTAGCAAGTTTCATCGTACCTGTTGAAATTACCCTAAATAGTGCTAATACCGATATTGCTCCACCAGATGGAATTGGCCAGGTCCTCAGCAACCTCTTGCTCAAACTGGTTGACAATCCAGTCAATGCCCTTGTCACAGCCAACTACATCGGTATCCTATCTTGGGCAGTTGTTTTCGGTATTGCTATGAGAGAAGCCAGCAAAAATAGTAAAGAATTGCTAAAAACCATGGCTGATGTGACTTCTAAGATTGTAGAATGGATCATCAACCTAGCTCCGTTTGGAATCCTTGGTCTTGTCTTCAAAACCATCTCTGATAAGGGAATCGGAAGCCTAGCTAACTATGGAATCTTGCTTGCCCTCTTGGTGACAACTATGTTCTTTGTGGCTCTGGTAGTCAATCCACTAATTGCCTTCCTCTTTATGAAGAGAAACCCTTATCCCCTCGTTTGGAAATGTTTGCGTGTCAGCGGTGTTACAGCCTTCTTCACTCGTAGTTCTGCGGCTAACATCCCTGTCAATATGAAACTTTGCCACGACCTCGGTCTGGATCCAGATACCTATTCTGTTTCTATCCCACTTGGTTCTACTATCAACATGGCAGGGGCAGCGATTACTATTAACGTTTTAACCCTTGCTGCAGTAAATACTCTTGGAATCCCTGTTGACTTTGCTACAGCCTTTGTCCTCAGTGTAGTAGCAGCAATCTCAGCCTGTGGTGCTTCTGGTATTGCCGGAGGATCCCTCCTTCTTATCCCAGTTGCTTGTAGCCTTTTCGGTATTTCTAACGATATTGCCATGCAAGTTGTCGGTGTTGGATTTGTGATTGGTGTCATCCAGGACTCATGCGAAACAGCCCTCAACTCTTCTACAGACGTCCTCTTTACTGCTGTTGCCGAATACGCAGCAGCCCGTAAAAAATAACTCATAAAGACAAGCCTGCTCAGGTCTTGTCTTTTCCGCTTTTATTCTAACTTACTAGGAAATTCTTATGTCTATTAGCCAACGTACGACCAAGCTCATCTTAGCTACCTGTCTTGCCTGCTTTCTTGCTTATTTTCTCAATCTCTCCTCAGCAGTTTCAGCTGGTATCATCGCCCTCTTGAGCCTATCCGATACCCGTAGAAGTACCTTAAAATTGGCCCGCAATCGGCTCTTTTCCATGCTTCTAGCTTTGGTTATCGGAGTTCTGGCTTTTCACTTGAGCGGATTTCATATCTGGAGCCTTGGCCTCTATCTGGCTCTTTATGTTCCCCTAGCCTACAAGATGGGCTGGGAAATTGGCATCACGCCAAGTAGCGTTTTGGTTAGCCATCTCTTGGTACAAGAGTCAACCTCCCCAGAGCTTCTAGTCAATGAATTCCTTCTCTTTGCTATCGGCACAGGATTTGCCTTGCTGGTTAATCTCTACATGCCTTCACGAGAAGAGGAAATTCATCACTACCACACATTGGTAGAAGAAAAGTTAAAAGATATCCTCCAACGCTTCAAATATTATTTATCCAGAGGGGATGGACGCAACCGAGCACAGCTAGTAGAAGAATTGGATACCCTTTTGGAAGAAGCCCTCAGACTTGTCTATCTAGATCACTCTGACCACCTCTTTCACCAGACCGATTACCATATTCACTACTTTGAGATGAGACAGCGACAAAGTCGCATCCTGCGAAATATGGCCCAGCAAATCAACACCTGTCACCTAGCTGCTAGTGAGAGCCTGATTTTGGCCCAACTCTTTTCAAAAATTGCAGGTCAACTGAGCCAGACCAATCCTGCTTCTGATTTACTAGATGAAATTGAACGTTATCTGGAAGTCTTCCGTAACCGCAGTCTACCCAAGACAAGAGAAGAATTTGAAACCCGTGCCACACTTCTTCAACTCCTACGTGAAGCCAAAACCTTCATCCAAGTAAAAGTTGACTTTTACCAAAAATATGGACAGTAAAAAAGAAAACTTCAGACCAATCACAAAAGGTGAATATCTGAAGTTTTCTTTTATTTATAAGTTATTACCATAAAGGTTAATAGTAAAACAAATAAAGCCAAATATTCAACATCTTTTTATAGAGGGCTAAGGTAAAACCCTACATACTTTGCTGTCTTATTAGCCACGACACTGAGTTTTACAAATCAATTTCATTTACCACACATAGTTAGTAAGACAGTTAGCTAGACCTCTCACTACCAGTTACAACGGAAAAGCCCACGAATCGACAATATTCGTAAAACTTTACTAGTGGAACGCATAGCCAAGTTCCATAGAAACTTGGCGTTAGTTACTTAGATTGTTACACAATCAAATACATTTACTGAACTACGACACGGAGTTTAGCAAATCGATTCTATTTGCCAAACGTAGTTAGTAAGGCAGTTAGCTAGACTACTTCCTACCAGTTACGACGGAAAAATCCACGAATCGATAATATTCGTGGATTTTTCCTAGTGAAGCGTTTAGGTAAGCCGCCATAGCGGTTACCGTCAAATGACAGCAACTTTATGTTGCTAGTCATTTGTAACGATTTACATCTTCTCTTCCAACTCTACATCTGGATACTTGTCCGCAAACCAGCGGAGGGCAAAGTCATTTTCAAAGAGGAAAACTGGTTGGTCAAAACGGTCTTTGGCCAAGATATTGCGGCTTGATGACATGCGTTCATCCAAGTCCTCAGGCTTGATCCAGCGAACAGTCTTTTTACCCATTGGGCTCATGACTACTTCCGCATTGTACTCGCCTTCCATACGATGCTTGAAGACTTCAAACTGGAGTTGGCCGACAGCACCCAGCATATACTCGCCTGTTTGGTAATTCTTATAAAGCTGAATAGCACCTTCTTGCACCAGTTGCTCAATCCCCTTGTGGAAGGATTTCTGCTTCATGACATTCTTAGCAGAAACTTTCATGAAAATTTCAGGAGTAAAGGTTGGCAACGGTTCAAACTCAAACTTGTTTTTTCCAACCGTCAAAGTATCCCCAACCTGATAAGTACCTGTATCGTAAACACCGATAATATCACCTGCCACGGCATTGGTCACATTCTCACGACTCTCCGCCATAAACTGAGTAACATTAGATAGTTTGGCACCCTTACCAGTACGAGGCAGGTTGACACTCATCCCGCGCTCGAACTCACCCGAAACGATACGGACAAAGGCGATACGGTCACGGTGACGAGGGTCCATGTTGGCTTGGATTTTAAAGACAAATCCTGAGAAATCCTTGTCGTAAGGATCCACAATTTCGCCATCTGTTTTCTTGTGTCCATGTGGTTCTGGAGCAAACTTAAGGAAGGTTTCAAGGAAGGTCTGGACACCAAAGTTAGTAAGAGCTGAACCGAAGAAGACAGGTGTCAATTCTCCAGCAAGGATAGCTTCCTCTGAGAATTCATTTCCAGCTTCATTTAAAAGTTCAATATCATCTTTGACTTGCTCGTAGAAAGGATTGCTACCAAAAAGCTTGTCCCCATCTTCTAAACTGGCAAAACGTTCATCCCCCTTATAGAGCTCCAAGCGTTGGTTATAGAGGTCATAGAGCCCTTCAAAGGCTTTCCCCATCCCGATTGGCCAGTTCATCGGATAGCTCGCAATGCCTAGAACTTCTTCTAATTCTTGCAAGAGATCCAAAGGCTCACGACCGTCACGGTCCAGCTTGTTCATAAAGGTAAAGACTGGAATACCACGGTGTTTCACAACCTCAAACAATTTCTTAGTTTGGGCCTCGATACCCTTGGCAGAGTCCACCACCATGACCGCAGCATCCACCGCCATCAAGGTACGATAGGTATCTTCTGAGAAGTCCTCATGCCCTGGCGTGTCGAGGATATTCACGCGCTTGCCATCGTAGTCAAACTGCATAACAGATGAAGTCACGGAAATCCCACGTTGCTTCTCGATATCCATCCAGTCAGACTTGGCAAAAGTCCCTGTTTTCTTTCCTTTTACCGTACCAGCCTCACGAATCTCGCCCCCAAAGTAGAGCAACTGCTCGGTGATGGTTGTTTTCCCCGCGTCCGGGTGGGAGATGATGGCAAAAGTACGACGTTTCTTAATTTCTTCTTGAATATTCATAAGTTCTCTTTCTTTGATTCTCTATTTTTCTTGTTTCAATAGCTAAGAATGATTTCTACATTGGATTTTACCATTCCTTTCAACACTCCATTATATCGGATTTTGCCATTTTTTTCAATTTCTATTTCTTTTCACTTATCCCTCCCTTATTTATAGGAAAATATGGTAAAATAGAACAGACTAAAAATCATCATTTCACGAAAGGATGCAAGATGAAAATTACGCAAGAAGAGGTAACACACGTTGCCAATCTTTCAAAATTAAGATTCTCTGAAGAAGAAACTGCTGCCTTTGCGACAACCTTGTCTAAAATTGTTGACATGGTTGAGTTGCTGGGCGAAGTTGACACAACCGGTGTCGCACCTACTACAACTATGGCTGACCGTAAGACCGTACTCCGACCTGATGTGGCCGAAGAAGGAACAGACCGTGATCGCTTGTTTAAAAACGTACCTGAAAAAGACAACTACTATATCAAGGTACCAGCTATCCTAGACGATGGAGGAGATGCCTAATGACTTTTAACAATAAAACCATTGAAGACTTGCACAATCTCCTTGTCTCTAAGGAAATTTCTGCAACAGAATTAACCCAAGCAACGCTTGAAGATATCAAGTCTCGAGAGACAGCTATCAACGCTTTCGTCACCATCGCTGAAGAGCAAGCTCTTGCTCAAGCTAAAGCTATTGATGAAGCTGGAATTGACGCTGATAATGTCCTTTCAGGAATTCCACTTGCAGTTAAAGATAATATCTCTACAGACGGTATTCTCACAACTGCAGCCTCAAAAATGCTCTACAACTACGAGCCAATCTTTGATGCGACAGCCGTTTCCAATGCAAAAGCGAAAGGCATGATTGTCGTAGGGAAAACTAACATGGACGAATTTGCCATGGGTGGTTCTGGTGAGACTTCTCACTACGGAGCAACTAAAAATGCTTGGGACCACAGCAAGGTTCCTGGTGGCTCGTCTAGTGGTTCTGCCGTAGCTGTAGCGTCAGGGCAAGTCCGCTTATCACTTGGTTCTGATACTGGTGGTTCCATCCGCCAACCTGCTGCCTTCAACGGGATTGTTGGTCTCAAACCAACCTACGGAACTGTTTCTCGTTTCGGTCTCATTGCCTTTGGTAGTTCATTAGACCAGATTGGACCTTTTGCTCCTACTGTTAAGGAAAATGCTCTCTTGCTCAACGCTATTACCAGCGAAGATTCCAAAGACTCTACTTCTGCTCCTGTCCGCATTGCCGACTTTACTTCAAAAATCGGTCAAGACATCAAGGGCATGAAAATTGCTTTGCCTAAAGAATACCTCGGTGAAGGAATTGATCCAGAGGTCAAAGAAACCATCCTTAATGCTGCTAAACACTTTGAGAAACTTGGTGCTATCGTTGAAGAAGTTAGCCTTCCTCACTCTAAATACGGTGTTGCCGTTTACTACATCATTGCTTCATCTGAAGCTTCATCAAACTTGCAACGCTTTGACGGTATCCGTTACGGTTATCGTGCAGAAGATGCGACTAATCTTGATGAAATCTATGTAAACAGCCGTAGCCAAGGTTTCGGTGAAGAGGTGAAACGTCGTATCATGCTAGGTACTTTCAGCCTTTCATCAGGTTACTACGATGCCTACTATAAGAAAGCTGGTCAGGTTCGTACCCTTATCATTCAAGATTTCGAAAAAGTTTTTACGGATTACGACTTGATTTTGGGACCAACTGCCCCAAGTGTTGCCTACGACTTGGATTCACTCAACCATGATCCAGTTGCCATGTACTTGGCTGACCTTTTGACAATTCCTGTCAACTTGGCAGGTCTCCCAGGAATTTCGATTCCTGCTGGATTCTCTCAAGGTCTACCTGTCGGTCTGCAATTGATTGGTCCTAAGTACTCAGAAGAAACCATTTACCAAGCTGCTGCTGCTTTTGAGGCAACAACAGACTACCACAAACAACAACCCGTGATTTTTGGAGGTGACAACTAATGAACTTTGAAACAGTCATTGGACTTGAAGTCCACGTAGAGCTCAACACCAATTCAAAAATCTTCTCACCTACTTCTGCCCACTTCGGAAATGACCAAAACGCCAACACTAACGTGATTGACTGGTCCTTCCCAGGAGTTCTGCCAGTTCTCAATAAAGGTGTTGTCGATGCCGGTATCAAGGCTGCTCTTGCCCTCAACATGGACATCCACAAAAAGATGCACTTTGACCGCAAGAACTACTTCTACCCTGATAATCCAAAAGCCTACCAAATTTCTCAGTTTGATGAGCCAATTGGTTATAATGGTTGGATTGAAGTCGAGCTAGAAGACGGTACGACTAAGAAAATCGGTATCGAACGTGCCCACCTAGAAGAAGACGCTGGTAAAAACACCCACGGTACAGACGGCTACTCTTACGTTGACCTCAACCGCCAAGGGGTGCCATTGATTGAGATTGTATCTGAAGCAGACATGCGTTCTCCTGAAGAAGCCTATGCTTACCTAACAGCCCTCAAGGAAGTTATCCAGTATGCTGGTATTTCTGACGTTAAGATGGAAGAAGGTTCTATGCGTGTGGATGCCAATATCTCCCTTCGCCCTTATGGTCAAGAAAAATTCGGTACCAAGACTGAGTTGAAAAACCTCAACTCCTTCTCAAACGTTCGTAAAGGTCTTGAATACGAAGTCCAACGTCAAGCTGAAATCCTTCGCTCAGGTGGTCAAATCCGTCAGGAAACACGCCGTTACGATGAAGCGAATAAAGCAACCATCCTCATGCGTGTCAAAGAAGGTGCTGCAGACTACCGCTACTTCCCAGAACCCGACCTACCACTCTTTGAAATCTCAGACGAGTGGATCGAAGAAATGCGTACAGAGTTACCAGAGTTTCCAAAAGAACGCCGTACACGTTACGTCTCTGACCTCGGCTTGTCAGACTATGACGCTAGCCAGTTAACTGCAAATAAAGTCACTTCTGACTTCTTTGAAAAAGCTGTCGCCCTCGGTGGCGATGCCAAACAAATCTCTAACTGGCTCCAAGGAGAAGTTGCTCAGTTCTTGAATGCCGAAGGCAAGACACTTGAACAAATAAAATTGACACCAGAAAACTTGGTTGAAATGATTGCCATCATCGAAGACGGCACAATCTCTTCTAAGATTGCCAAGAAAGTCTTTGTCCACCTGGCTAAAAATGGCGGCGGTGCGCGTGAATATGTGGAAAAAGCAGGTATGGTTCAAATCTCAGATCCAGCTGTCTTGATTCCAATCATCCACCAAGTCTTTGCCGATAACGAAGCCGCTGTTGCCGACTTCAAGTCAGGCAAACGCAACGCAGACAAGGCCTTCACAGGATTCCTTATGAAAGCAACCAAAGGACAAGCCAACCCACAAGTTGCCCTTAAACTACTTGCACAAGAATTGGCAAAGTTGAAAGAAGATTAATATGTAAAAGAAACCAGCCCTGAGGTTGGTTTTTTCGCTCCCATCATCTCCCAATAACTATTTTGGCTTTATTTTCAGAAGATTTTATGGTAGAATGAAGAGTAATAATATTTATTAAAGAGGTAAAAACATGATTGAAGCAAGCAAATTGAAAGCTGGTATGACATTTGAAACTGCAGACGGAAAATTGATCCGCGTTTTGGAAGCTAGCCACCACAAACCAGGTAAAGGAAACACGATCATGCGTATGAAATTGCGTGATGTCCGTACTGGTTCTACATTTGACACAAGCTACCGTCCAGAAGAAAAATTCGAACAAGCTATTATCGAGACTGTCCCAGCTCAATACTTATACAAAATGGATGAAACTGCCTACTTCATGAACACTGAAACTTACGACCAATACGAAATCCCAGTCGTAAACGTTGAAAATGAATTGCTTTACATCCTTGAAAACTCTGATGTGAAAATCCAATTCTACGGAACTGAAGTAATCGGTGTAACTGTACCAACTACTGTTGAATTGACAGTTGCTGAAACACAACCATCTATCAAAGGTGCTACTGTTACAGGTTCTGGTAAACCAGCGACTATGGAAACTGGACTTGTTGTCAACGTTCCTGACTTCATCGAAGCTGGACAAAAATTGATCATCAACACTGCAGAAGGAACTTACGTTTCTCGTGCCTAATCTCTAGAAAGAGGTCATTCTATGGGAATTGAAGAACAATTTGGCGAAATCGTTATCGCTCCACGTGTACTTGAAAAAATCATTGCCATCGCAACTGCTAAAGTTGATGGTGTCCACTCATTTTCAAATAAATCCGTATCTGATACCCTATCAAAACTCTCTCTTGGTCGTGGCGTCTACTTAAAAGAAAGCAACGAAGAACTAACTGCTGACATCTACCTCTATCTTGAGTACGGTGTGAAGGTACCAAAAGTTGCTCTTGCTATTCAAAAAGCAGTCAAAGATGCTGTTCGTGATATGGCTGATGTGGAACTTTCTGCTGTCAACATCCATGTTGCAGGAATCGTTCCAGATAAAACACCAAAACCTGAGTTGAAAGATCTATTTAACGAGGACTTCCTCAATGACTAGTCCATTATTAGAATCTAGACGCGAACTTCGTAAATGCGCTTTTCAAGCTCTCATGAGCCTTGAATTCGGCACAGATATGGAAACAGCTTGTCACTTTGCCTACACGCATGACCGTGAAGATGCAGATGTGCAAATCCCTGCCTTTCTTCTGAACTTGGTTTCTGGCGTTCAAGCTCAAAAAGACGAGTTGGATAAACAAATCAACCAGCACCTCAAGTCAGGCTGGACAGTTGAACGCTTGACTTTGGTCGAAAAAAACTTACTACGCTTAGGTATCTTTGAAATCACATCATTTGATACACCTCAGCTGGTAGCAGTCAATGAAGCTATTGAACTTGCTAAGAATTTTTCAGATCAAAAATCAGCCCGTTTTATCAATGGACTGCTTAGTCAATTTGTAACTGAAGAAAATGAATAATCGAAAAGGTGTTTGGTCTTCCAAGCACCTTTTACTTCGTCCTTGATACAGAGTAAGAAACACATAAAAACTAGAACTGACTGCCAGTTCTAGTTTTTATGTATTCTGAGGTATTAGTATTTTCTAAATCGTTGGTAACGCTCTTCCAACAACGCTTCTAACGGTTTTTGTAAAAGTATAGCTAGCTCAGTTTGAAGTTCTTTCTTGACACTCTTAATCAGTTCTTTACTAGAAAACCCTGCTTCAGAAATCACCTTATCCACCACATCCATTTCTAACAGTTCATGCGAAGTGATTTTCATCAGTTCTGCCGCTTCCATGGCACGACTGCCGTCTTTCCATAAAATAGAAGCAAAACCTTCTGGACTGAGAATAGCATAGATAGAATTTTCCAGCATCCAAACACGGTCCGCAACGGCTAGAGCCAGAGCCCCACCCGAACCACCTTCACCGATAATGATGGCGATAATCGGAACTTTCAGGTCACTCATTTCCATGAGATTGCGAGCGATAGCTTCTCCCTGTCCACGTTCTTCCGCCCCCACACCAGGATAGGCACCTGCAGTATTGATAAAGGTCACTACTGGACGACCAAACTTTTCAGCCTGTTTCATCAAACGCAGGGCCTTGCGATAGCCTTCTGGATGCGGTTGACCAAAATTCCGCTTGAGGTTATCTTGTAAACTCTTGCCTTTTTGGATACCAACCACTGTTACAGCTTGGTCCCCAAGCCAGCCAATGCCACCAACAACTGCACCATCATCACGAAAAGAACGGTCACCATGTAATTGGATAAATTCATCAAAAATGCCTGTCGCAAAGTCCAAGGTTGTCAAGCGACTCTGCTCACGCGCTTCTCTGACTATTTTTGCAATATTCATCTAGGACTCCCTCCGTGCAATCTGACTAGGCTAGCAATCGTATCTGGTAAGTCTCTTCTTTTGACAATAGCATCCACAAAGCCATGTTCTAATAGGAATTCTGCCTTTTGGAAATCCTCAGGCAAGCTTTCACGAACCGTATTTTCAATGACACGACGCCCAGCAAAACCAACCAAACTTTGTGGTTCAGCTAGGATGATATCTCCTTCCATAGCGAAAGAAGCTGTCACACCACCTGTCGTTGGATCTGTCAAAATGGTCAGGTAAAAGAGACCAGCATTTGAATGGCGTTTAACCGCTGCAGAAATCTTGGCCATCTGCATGAGACTCATGATTCCTTCCTGCATACGGGCTCCACCAGAGGCTGTGAAGAGGACAACTGGCAATTTTTCCACAGTCGCATACTCAAACAAACGAGTGATTTTCTCACCTACAACCGTACCCATAGAAGCCATGATAAAGTTAGAATCCATAATCCCAAGAGCCACAGTCTGACCTTTTATAAGAGCTGTTCCTGTCACAACAGCTTCGTCCAGACCAGTTTTTTCACGCATAGCTGCTAGTTTCTTTTGATAGCCAGGGAAATGCAAGGGATCCTTGCTTTCAATCCCTGTAAACAATTCCTTAAAGGTTCCCATATCAATCGTCAAAGCCAAGCGTTCTTGGGCAGAAATACGAAAGGTGTAGCTACAATGTGGACAGATACGCTCACTTCCCAGATCCTTCTGATAAATGGTATGCTTACAACCTGGACACTGGGAGAATAATTCATCTGGAACCTCTGGCTTGGCTTGAGGTTTTTCCCTAATCGAACGATTGGGATTGATTCGAATATACTTATCTTTTTTACTAAATAGAGCCATTAATTCCCCTTTTCGGTTTAAACTCTTGAAGTCATTTTATTCTTTTTCTTGATATTTAGGTAAGAATGTTTCCATCAAGAAGGAAGTATCGTAATCTCCAGCAATGACATTGCGATCTGAAATGAGGTCAAGCTGGAAATCTGCATTGGTCTGCACCCCTTCAATCTCTAATTCATAGAGGGCACGTTGCATTTTCATCAAGGCATCAAAACGATTTTCACCATGAACGATGATTTTAGCAATCATACTATCATAATAAGGTGGAATGGTATAGCCTGGATAAACTGCTGAATCCACGCGCAAGCCAACTCCACCACTTGGCAGATGGAGATTGGTAATCTTACCTGGACTAGGAGCAAAGTTGAAGGCTGGATTTTCTGCATTGATACGACACTCGATGGCATGACCTCGTAGGACAATATCTTCTTGCTTAACAGAAAGAGGCTGACCTGCCGCAATGCGAATCTGTTCCTTAACGATATCCACACCTGAAACAAATTCTGTTACTGGATGTTCTACTTGTACACGAGTATTCATCTCCATAAAATAGAATTTACCACTGGCTTCATCAAGAAGAAACTCAATGGTCCCTGCATTTTCATAGCCAACAGACTCTGCAGCTCGAACAGCAGCAGAACCGATTTCATGGCGCAACGTTTTTCCGATTGCAATCGAAGGACTTTCTTCTAAAACCTTTTGGTTATTCCGTTGAAGAGAACAATCCCGTTCCCCCAAGTGAATCACATTTCCGTGTTCATCTCCTAAGATTTGAACCTCGATATGACGAGCTGGATAGATGACTCGTTCTATGTACATGGCACCATTGCCATAATTGGCCTTGGCTTCGCTAGAGGCCGTTTCAAAGGCTGAAACGAGGTCTTCTGGTTTTTCAACCTTACGAATCCCTTTACCACCTCCACCTGCTGAAGCCTTGAGCATAACAGGATAGCCAATTTTTTCAGCGACAGTCAAAGCTTCCTCAGAGTTATGCACTTCTCCATCCGAACCTGGAATGACTGGAACACCAGCTTTGATCATCTGAGCACGCGCATTGATCTTGTCTCCCATCATATCCATGACATGACCAGATGGACCGATAAACTTGATCCCAACTTCTTCACACATGGTAGCAAATTTGGAATTTTCACTGAGAAATCCAAAACCGGGGTGAATGGCTTCTGCTTCAGTCAAGACTGCAGCTGATAGAACCGCATTGATATTGAGATAAGACTCAGTTGACTTACCAGGACCGATACAAACAGCCTCATCTGCCAAAAGCGTATGAAGGGCTTCCTTATCAGCAGTTGAATAAACCGCCACCGTCGCAATCCCCAGTTCACGCGCCGCACGGATAATACGAACCGCAATTTCACCGCGATTGGCAATTAAAATTTTTCGAAACATGGAGAACCTCCTTAGTTCCCTATTGCAAAGGTAAGAGTACCACTGGCTGCAAGCTTGCCATCCACTTCAGCCTTTGCTTCAACCACAGCAATTGTACCGCGACGTTTTACAAACGTTGCTGTCATAACCAATTGGTCACCAGGTACAACTTGCTTCTTGAATTTAACCTTGTCCATACCAGCGTAAAAGACTAGTTTACCTTTATTTTCAGGTTTTGATAACTCCAAGACACCAGCTGTTTGCGCCAAGGCTTCCATAATCAGAACACCTGGCATGACAGGGTATTGAGGAAAATGACCGTTGAAGAAGGGCTCATTGATGGTTACATTTTTGATGGCAACAATGGTATCCTCGCCCACTTCCAACACACGGTCTACTAGGAGCATAGGATAACGGTGGGGAAGGGCTTCTTTGATTCCTTGAATATCGATCATTTGATACGTACCAATCCTTTACCAAACTCAACCATTTCTTCATTAGAAACGAGAATTTCCGTTACCACACCATCCTTAGGTGCTGGAATTTCATTCATGACTTTCATGGCTTCGATAATTACCAATGTTTGACCTTTTTTGACACTATCACCAACTGTGACGAAGGCAGGTTTATCAGGACCAGCAGCCAAGTAAGCCACCCCAACAAGTGGGCTCTCTACAACATCTCCCTCAGCAGCCATACTTGCTTCTGCTGGAGCTGAAACTTCTTCTGCTACAGTCTCTGCTGGAGCAGATGTAGGAGCTACTGGACTTGGTGTTGCTAGAACGGGCGCTGGAGCGACTTGAGCTGCAACTTCAGACACCATTCTCGCTTCATTCTTGCTAAACTGCAACTCATCCGTCCCATTTTTATAAGAAAATTCTCTCAAACTTGATTGGTCAAATTGAGCCATCAAGTCTTTAATATCGTTTAAATTCATAGTTATTTATTCTCCCAACGTTTGAAAGCAAGAACTGCATTGTGGCCACCAAAACCAAAGGTATTTGAAATGGCGTATGGAATTTCTTGCTCCAAGCCTCGTCCATAAACGACATTGGCTTCGATATAATCTGATACTTCACTTGTTCCAGCTGTCATTGGAACAAAGTTATGACGCATAGCCTCGATTGTTACGATAGCTTCTACTGCACCTGCAGCACCCAGCAAATGTCCTGTGAAAGACTTGGTTGATGATACAGGTACTTCCTTACCAAGAACAGCTACGATCGCACCACTTTCTCCTTTTTCATTAGCAGGAGTTGACGTTCCGTGAGCATTGACATAGGCTACTTGCTCTGGAGAAATCTCAGCTTCTTCCAAGGCTAGTTTGATGGCCTTGATAGCTCCCTGACCTTCTGGATGTGGTGAAGTCATGTGGTAGGCATCACAAGTATTTCCGTAACCAACCACTTCAGCAAGGATAGTAGCCCCACGTTTTTCAGCGTGTTCAAGGCTTTCAAGAACCAACATCCCAGAACCTTCACCCATGACAAAACCATTACGGTCCTTATCAAATGGAATGGAAGCACGAGTTGGATCTTCTGTAGTTGAGAGAGCAGTTAGGGCTTGGAAACCAGCAATAGCAAAAGGTGTGATAGAGGCTTCTGAACCACCTACCAACATAACGTCTTGGAAACCAAATTTAATTGAGCGGAAGGCATCCCCAATCGCGTCATTTGATGAAGCGCAGGCAGTATTGATGGATTTACAAACACCGTTTGCTCCAAAACGCATAGCAACATTTCCTGAAGCCATATTTGGCAAGGCTTTTGGAAGGGTCAATGGTTTCACACGTTTTGGTCCTTTGTCATTTAGGCGAAGCACTTGATCTTCAATTTCTTTGATTCCACCAATACCAGAGGCCACGATAACACCAAAACGATCCTTATCAAGAGTCTCCACATCGAGATTAGCGTGATTGACAGCTTCTTGGGCTGCGTACAAGGCATACAAAGAGTAGTTATCAAAACGATTGGTATCTTTCTTAACAAAGTATTTATCAAAAGGAAAATCTTGGATTTCTGCTGCATTATGCACATCAAAGTCACTATGATCAAATTTTGTAATTTGACCAATTCCGATTTTTCCAGTTGTCAAACTATTCCAAAATTCTTCTGGTGTATTTCCGATTGGAGATGTTACTCCATAACCTGTTACTACTACGCGATTTAGTTTCATCTTTTTTACCTCTAGCTTCTGCTACATACTTAAGCCACCATCAATGGCAACCACTTGACCAGTTAGATAATCTTGGCCTGCTAAAAATACTGTTAAATCTGCAACCTGCTCTGCCTGTCCAAATTCTTTCATAGGAATTTGAGCCAGCATGGCATCTTTTACCTTGTCTGATAGAACAGATGTCATATCGGACTCAATCATTCCAGGTGCAATAGCATTAACCCTGATATTGCGATTGGCCACTTCACGCGCCACAGACTTGGTAAAACCAATCAAACCAGCCTTAGAAGCTGCATAGTTAGCTTGACCGATATTTCCCATCAAACCAACTACACTAGACATATTAATGATAGCACCTTCTCTGGCTTTCATCATCGGTTTCAAGACTGATTGTGTCATGTTAAAGGCACCAGTCAGGTTCACCTTGAGCACTTTTTCAAAATCCGCTTCTGTCATCTTGAGCATCAGGGTATCTTGGGTAATCCCTGCATTGTTGACCAAAACATCTACTGAACCCAGCTCTACAATAGCTTGATCAACCATACGCTTAGCGTCTGCAAAATCTGATACATCTCCTGAAATAGGAACCACCTTGACACCATAGTTTGAAAACTCAGCGAGTAATTCTTCTGAGATTGCCCCACGACTGTTTAAAACAATATTGGCTCCTTCCTGAGCAAACTTGTGGGCGATGGCAAGACCAATCCCACGACTCGAACCTGTAATAAAGATATTTTTATTTTTTAGTTGCATTCTTTTCTCCTGTTTCCTCCTGTATTTATGGGAGAAGGGATTACTCGTTTTCTAGCAAGGTTTCCAAACTCGCCTGATCTTCAACATTGGCTAGTTTAGCCGTCTTATCAATCTTTTTAACAAATCCTGACAAAACTTTCCCCGGTCCAATCTCAATAAAGTTGGTTACGCCTGCTTCTTGCATAACTGCAATGCTTTCATAGAAACGAACTGGTTCCTTAACCTGACGCGTCAAGAGTTGAGCAATGTCTTCTTTTGGCATGACTCTTGCTTCTGTATTGCCGACTAAGGGACAAGTGAAATCTGAAAAGTTTACCTGAGCTAGTGTTTCAGCCAGTTTCTGGCTAGCAGGCTCAAGGAGAGCGGTATGAAAAGGTCCTGAAACCTTGAGAGGAATCAAGCGTTTGGCACCTGCTTCTTGCAAGAGTTCAACAGCTCGGTCAACTGCAACCACTTCTCCACCAATCACGATTTGTGCAGGTGTATTATAGTTGGCTGGGGTAACTACGCCAAGTTCAGAAGCTTTTTGACAGGCTTCCTCAATAACCTCTACTGGTGTATTGAGAACTGCCACCATCTTGCCAGAGCCAGCAGGAGCCGCTTCTTCCATATAGGCTCCACGCTTAGCAACCAAGGCTACCGCATCTTCAAAATCCAAGGCGCCGCTAGCCACCAAGGCAGAGTATTCTCCAAGGGACAAACCAGCAACCATATCAGGCTGATAGCCCTTTTCTTGCAATAAACGATAGATAGCAACTGAAGTTGCTAAAATAGCTGGTTGCGTATAGCGGGTCTGATTGAGTTTTTCTTCTTCCGTATCAATGAGATGACGCAAATCATAACCGAGTACCTGACTCGCTTGATCAATCGTTTCTTTGACAATAGGATACTGATTATAGAGACCCCGGCCCATACCTAGATACTGGGCACCTTGACCAGCAAATAAAAAGGCTGTTTTAGTCATTTCTTACAACTCCTGCCCAACGAGAGGCTTCTTCTTGAATTTTCTTAGCTGCTCCGTAATACAAATCTTTTAGGATTTCTTCAACGCTTTCTTCTTTGGAAACAAGGCCTGCGATTTGACCTGCCATAACAGAACCACCATCCACATCTCCGTGAACAACCGCTTTGGCTAGAGCACCTGCTCCCATTTGTTCAAAAATTTCCAAATCTGGATTGTCTTGTTTAAAGGCATCTTTTTCAGCTTGTTCAAAATCACGAGTCAACTGATTTTTAATCGCACGAACAGCATGTCCAAAGTGTTGAGCTGAAATCGTAGTATCAATATCTCTAGCTTTTAAAATTTTCGCCTTATAATTTGGATGGGCATTAGACTCTTTTGCAACGACAAAACGAGTTCCAACCTGAATAGCCTCTGCACCTAGCATAAAGCCAGCCGCAGCACCTTCACCATCCGCAATCCCTCCTGCAGCAATAACAGGAATAGATACAGCAGCAGCAACCTGACGCACCAAGGTCATGGTTGTTAATTTCCCAATATGTCCCCCAGCTTCCATTCCTTCTGCAATGACAGCGTCCGCACCGATTTTTTCCATGCGTTTAGCTAAAGCAACACTTGGTACAACAGGAATAACTGTAATACCAGCTTCATGGAAACGTTCCATGTATTTACTTGGATTTCCTGCGCCTGTTGTCACTACCTTAACACCTTCCTCGATAACGAGGTCTACAATATCTTCCACAAAGGGAGACAAAAGCATGATGTTGACACCGAAGGGTTTATCAGTCAATGATTTGATTTTATCAATATTTGCCTTGACAACTTCTTTAGGGGCATTTCCCCCACCGATAATCCCTAGCCCTCCAGCCTTAGAAACAGCTCCTGCCAAATCACCATCAGCAACCCAAGCCATTCCTCCTTGAAAGATAGGATAATCAATGTTCAATAATTCTGTAATACGCGTTTTCATAGTGCCTCCATCGTTTCTTGCTTACGTAATAGTTCGATATCGTCATAATTTGACAATCAAACTATTGCCTAAACAAGAGGGAGCGGGTTTCCCTACTCCTTCTATCTATATTCTGTTTATTTTGTTTGCTCTTCAACGTAGGCAACCAAGTCACCAACTGTTTTCAAGTCATCTTCTGCTTCGATTTGGATATCAAAAGCATCTTCGATTTCTGAGATTACTTGGAACAAGTCCAATGAATCTGCGTCCAAGTCATCAAAAGTTGATTCAAGTGTTACTTCTGATGCGTCTTTTCCAAGTTCTTCAACGATAATTTCTTGTACTTTTTCAAATACTGCCATAATAGGACTCCTTTAAAATAAATAGTTTTTTATAACAATGTGTTCACCACATGATTACCTAAATTGTAAGAATGAGTGTGCCCCAGGTCAAGCCTCCACCGAAGCCTGATAGCAGAACAGTCTGACTACCATCTAAACGGATGAGACCTTGTTCCACACATTCTGAAAGTAAAATCGGGATACTTGCTGCACTGGTATTGCCATATTCCATCATATTGGCTGGAAGTTTGTCTCGGTCGACACCGATTTTTCTAGCCATCTTATCCAAAATACGGTCATTAGCCTGATGAAGTAGCAGATAATCCAAGTCTGTCGCCTCTACAGGAGATTCTTCAATAGTCTGGTTAATAGATTTGGCTACATCCCGAATGGCAAAATCAAAGACTGCGCGTCCATCCATCTTCAAAAATGAATCTGCATTTTCTTGATCTGAAAATGGAGAATGTAGGCCTGAATGTCCATACGTCAGACACTCGCTGCGACTTCCATCGCTATTGAGACTCTCAGCTAAGAAATACTCTTGCTCGCTAGCTTCTAGCAAAACACCACCAGCACCATCTCCAAATAAAACAGCTGTTGATCGGTCTGACCAATCGACTGCCTTAGAGAGAGTTTCACTACCAATCACCAAGCCTTTTTGAAAGCGACCAGAAGCGATAAACTTTTCAGCTGTTGACAAGGCAAATACAAATCCACTGCAAGCAGCTGTTAGATCAAAAGCAAAGGCCTTATTAGCACCAATATTAGCTTGGATACGAGCAGCTGTAGAGGGCATCATCGAATCAGGAGTAATGGTAGCTAGGATGATAAAATCCAACTCCTCTCCTGTGATTCCAGCTTTTGCCATCAGTTTCTTAGCAACCTCTGTAGCCAAATCACTAGTAGATTCTGTTCTTGAGATATGCCTTTGTCGTATTCCCGTCCGACTTGAAATCCACTCATCATTGGTATCCATAATCTGAGCCAAATCATGATTTGTAACCACTTGCTCTGGCACATAATGAGCAACCTGGCTTATTTTTGCAAAAGCCATTATCTCAAATCCTCCAAAAATTGATAAAGATTGGTCAAACCTTTGCTCATAACCTCAATTTCTTGCTTACTCATACCATCAATGATTTTTTCAACCATGGCCTTGTGGAAGCGTTTATGTAGCCTATGAACCAAGCGACCTTTCTTTGTCAAATGCAGATGCACCACACGTCGATCATGTTCTGAACGAATGCGTTCAATGTACCCCTTGCGTTCGAGATTATTCAAACTAGTCGTAACTGTCCCAAGAGTCACCATCAACTCTTTCGACACTTGACTTGGTGTCACATCTGGGAATTTCCCAATCACATCAATCGTATGCATTTCTTTGATGGAGATATCCTTGAAACGACTACCTCTCAAGCTAACTTCCTCAATAACGAGGACATTGTTAAATATAGACGTTAAATATTCATTAATTCGTTGGTAGTCCAAACTTTCTTTCCCTCCTTCTCAAAAAAACTTTTACAATCAAAACATTTGACAGAAGAATTATATCAAAGTTCAAAGAATGGCGCAAGTATTTTTTTATTTTCCTGTAAATTTAGGTCTTCTTCTCTCCGAATGAGCCCGAACTCCCTCTTTGAAATCCTCTGTTTTAGCTAGTGATTCCTGTAGATGCAGTTCTAAAACAGCATAATCTTGCCAATCTTTAAATTGGCTCTCCCAAACCAACTTCTTGATGGCTGCATAGGAATTGCTTGAACCACGTCTTAATTTTTTAAGAAGCTGTTCTCTGGTTTTTTCTAACTTGTCAGCTTCAGAAATACGGTAAACCACACCCCACTCCAGAGCTTTTTCTGCTGTCAAAGCCTCTCCTGTCATGGCTAGTTGAGTAGCACGCGTCACACCAATACTTCGGCTCAAGAGATGAATTCCTCCTGCATCTGGAGCCAAACCAACTCCGACAAAGGCTTGGATAAATTTAGCCTTATCGGTCGCTAAACAGAAATCTGCGGCAACAGCCATATTCGCTGCAGCACCTGCAACAGCCCCATCAACCTCCATCAAAACAGGCTTTGCAATTTGCTTGATTTTATAAGAAATAGCATTGACTAGTTCTGCAATTTTCGTCAATGATGGAATATCATCCTCATCGACTGCTCGCTTCATCTCAACCAAATCTCCCCCAACTGAAAAGACTTTGCCATTCGCGTTGATTAAGACAAAATGCACAGCCGGATCCTCTTCTGCCAAAGTCAGAGCTTCTAAAATCTCCTCACACATAGGAATATGGAAACCATTAGCGACATCAGGACGGTTTAAAGTAATAATTGCCAAATCCTCTTCAATCTGATAAATAATATGTTCCATCTGAACTCCTTTTTTATTTTTATAAGCAAGTTAAGTTATTTTATTATCAAAGTATATCTTTTTTATTCTAAAAAAGCAAGAATAAGAATGTAATAAGTGTCTCAGCCGATTTTAGATTCCTTATCTTTCCCTGTAAAATGGATTATTTTCTTCATTTGAAAAAAGGCTTTCTTTCTGCTATAATCGTATAAAATACTTACTTTAGGAGTCCTTATGAAGGTTGTTAAATTTGGAGGTAGTTCTCTTGCCTCTGCTAGTCAGTTAGAAAAAGTTTTAAACATTGTCAAAAGTGATTCAGAGCGTCGTTTTGTGGTCGTTTCTGCGCCCGGTAAACGCAATGCTGAAGATACTAAGGTTACGGATGCCTTGATTAAATACTACCGCGACTATGTTGCTGGTAACGATATTAGCAAAAGTCAGAACTGGATTATTGAACGCTATGCCGCTATGGTTAGTGAATTGGAACTGAAACCAGCTGTTCTAGAAAAAATTTCAAAAAGTATTCGGGCCTTGGCAACTCTTCCTATCGAAGAAAACGAATTTCTCTACGATACTTTCCTAGCAGCGGGTGAAAACAACAATGCCAAATTGATTGCTGCCTATTTTAACCAAAACGGTATAGATGCACGCTATGTTCACCCTAGAGAAGCTGGGATTGTGGTAACAAGTGAGCCGGGCAACGCTCGCATCGTGCCATCAAGTTATGACAAGATTGAAGAATTGACAAATGCAAATGAAGTCCTTGTCATTCCTGGTTTCTTTGGAGTTACTAAGGAAAATCAAATCTGTACCTTCTCACGTGGAGGCTCAGACATTACAGGTTCTATCATTGCTGCAGGGGTTAAAGCCGACCTCTATGAAAACTTTACGGATGTTGATGGTATCTTTGCAGCTCACCCAGGAATTATCCACCAACCACACTCGATTCCTGAGTTGACCTACCGTGAAATGCGTGAGTTGGCTTATGCAGGATTCTCAGTTCTTCATGACGAAGCTCTTCTTCCTGCCTACCGAGGAAAAATTCCTCTGGTTATCAAGAATACCAACAATCCTGACCATCCAGGTACTCGTATCGTTCTAAAACACAGTAGTGATGAATTTCCAGTTGTAGGAATTGCCGGTGATTCTGACTTTGTCAGCATCAACATGTCGAAATACCTCATGAACCGCGAGATTGGATTTGGTCGCAAGGTTCTTCAAATCCTTGAAGACCTCAACATCGGTTGGGAACATATGCCAACTGGTATCGACGATCTTTCAATCATTCTTCGTTCTCGTGAACTAACTCCTATCAAGGAAGAAGAAATCCTGCGTCAATTGGTTCAAAAAGCTGAAGTAGACCATGCAGAAATCGAACATGACCTTTCAATCATTATGATTGTTGGAGAAAAAATGAAGAGTCATATCGGAGTAACTGCTACTGCTACACGTGCTCTATCTGAAAATAAGATTAATATCCAGATGATGTCTCAAGGTTCTAGTGAAGTTTCTATTATGTTTGTTGTCAATAAAGATCAAGAAAAAGCAGCAATTAAAGCCCTCTACAATGCCTTTTTCGGTGAAAGTAAGGAAGACTAATCATGGCCCAATCTCTTAACAAAACAGTGCTTCTCAATACGACAGGAACTTCCTACCTCTCTATAGCTGGAAAAGTTGGGAAATTTCTGGTCGGAGATCAGGCTCTGGAATTTTACCCAGATGTCAATGTCGAACAATTTATCCAGATTCCTTGGGACCATATCAACCAGATTGGGGCCAATGTCACTGGTCGCAAAATCAGTCGCCACTTCGAAGTCTTTACAGACAGAGGAAAATTCCTCTTTGCTTCAAAAGACTCAGGTGCCATTCTCAAAATTGCTCGCGAAAAACTGGGTAACGACAAGGTTGTCAAACTTCCTACCCTAATTCAGACCATTGGTCAAAAATTTAAAAATCTATTTGCAAAAAAGTAAAAACTTTAGTATAATCATAGCAACGGATAAGTAGGTTATCTTCTTCTTTCAGAAAGTCTGCGGGTGCTGCGAGCAGATAGGAGGGATAGGTGAAATTCTACCGTTAATAACAATTGCATACACAATCAAGTGCACACCTGTGAAGTTGGATGGAACCGTGGCCCTGCCACTCCAACGCTTTGTCAGGTGTGCTTTTTTCATAAAGGAGTTCTTATGTTAGATATCAAACGCATTCGTACAGACTTTGATGCTGTCGCAGAAAAATTAGCTACACGTGGTGTAGATGCTGCTATCTTGAATGAGATGAAAGAAATCGATGCTAAACGTCGTGACATCTTGGTCAAGGTTGAAACTTTAAAAGCAGAACGTAACACAGTTTCTGCTGAGATTGCCCAAGCTAAGCGCAACAAGGAAAATGCAGATGACAAGATTGCTGCCATGCAAACTCTATCTGCTGAGGTTAAAGCCTTGGATGCTGAATTGGCAGACATCGATGCTAAATTGACAGAATTTACCACTACTCTTCCAAATATTCCAGCTAATAGCGTTCCTGTTGGGGCTGACGAAAATGACAATGTGGAAGTTCGCCGTTGGGGTACTCCACGCGAGTTCGATTTCGAGCCAAAAGCTCACTGGGATCTTGGTGAAGATCTTGGTATCCTTGACTGGGAACGCGGTGGTAAGGTAACAGGCGCTCGTTTCCTCTTCTATAAAGGTCTCGGTGCTCGTTTGGAACGTGCCATCTACAACTTTATGTTGGATGAACATGGAAAAGAAGGCTATACGGAAGTCATCACGCCTTACATGGTTAACCATGACTCTATGTTTGGTACTGGTCAATATCCAAAATTCAAGGAAGATACTTTTGAACTCAGCGATAGCAATTACGTCCTTATTCCTACAGCTGAAGTTCCTCTGACAAACTACTACCGTGATGAAATCCTGGACGGTAAAGACCTGCCAATCTACTTCACTGCTATGAGTCCATCATTCCGTTCTGAGGCTGGTTCTGCCGGTCGTGATACTCGTGGCTTGATTCGTTTGCACCAATTCCACAAGGTTGAAATGGTTAAATTTGCCAAGCCAGAAGAATCTTATGAAGAATTGGAAAAAATGACAGCCAACGCTGAAAATATCCTTCAAAAACTTAACCTTCCATACCGTGTCGTTGCTCTCTCTACAGGAGATATGGGCTTCTCAGCTGCTAAAACTTACGACTTGGAAGTTTGGATTCCAGCGCAAAATACCTACCGTGAAATCTCAAGTTGTTCAAACACAGAAGATTTCCAAGCCCGTCGTGCCCAAATCCGTTACCGTGATGAAGCAGACGGCAAGGTGAAACTCCTCCATACCTTGAACGGTTCTGGACTTGCAGTTGGACGTACAGTGGCTGCTATTCTTGAAAACTACCAAAATGAAGATGGTTCTGTGACCATCCCAGAAGCACTTCGTCCATACATGGGCGGAGCTGAGGTTATCAAACCATAAAAAATAAGGTTTAGCTATTTCTAGCTAGACCTTTTTTCGTAACCAATTCAGATAAGAACCTAGTACAAAGACTAAAATAATTAAGCAAATAGCGGTTTCAGCCAGTACTAAATAATCCAAAAATGGAAGTTTCAAGATTCCCTGAGCCATCTTGAGCGAGGTAGCCGTGATAATAGTTGGGAAGGTGAGGGCTGAAAAGGCTGGTTGAAAGCCATGTTTTAAAATGTTGGGCAGGCGAGTCAAAACAAAGAAAAAGAAGGATTGGGAAGCCAAAATCATCACAACTAATAGCCAAGTCGGTAGGCTCTCTCCTCCAACTCGAACTAGGGAAGCCAAGAGTAGAGAGAAAGGAGCACAGTAGATTCCTTCTTGACCAAGCAAGGCTACGGGGAGTGGTTGTTTCTTTAAATCACTATAAATAAGCGGGTAGAGATAGAAGGTTAGGAGAAACCCAAAACTCAAGGTCGCATAGGCAATTTCGATGATGCCTACCAGAGGATAAGTCAAGGCTGCCACTGCTATCCCCACATAGAGAACCGTCCAGCTTGGAGTGGCATGAACCCTCCGCCCTGGACAAGCAAACTTGATGGTAAAACCAGCAATCAAGGCCAAATCCAAGAGAAATGAAAACCACCAGAGTCCTTGCGCTACCAAAGGAAGATGAGGGAAGACGCGAAAAACATAGGTAGATAAAATCATCCCAGCCATGGGAAAGGTCGCCATTCCTGACAAAAGAGGAGGCTTGGTCAATTCTTGCTTGGTTTCCTTCCAATTAAAGAGATGTAGAATTAGAAAATAAATCCACAAAATCAAACCTGTCAGACTAAAAAGATGGGACAGAACCGGCAACGTATCTAAAATAAGATTTCCAGCTCCTGCCAAACCTAGCAAACAACCAGAAAATACCAAAGGGAGTTTTTTCATCCTAACCTCCAATAATCATGTTAGTTTCAGTATAGCATAAAAGCGCTTAAATGAGGATTTAAAAAAACGAAGTCCAATTATTTTAGACTTCATTTTTCTCAGATATGAATTAAGCATAAGGTTGCAATTCTGGATTAATTGGTGTATTGGCTAGGTTATTGGCATAGTTACAGAGGCTTGCTAGGCTGACACCAAGAACCACATCCAAGGCATTTTGTTGAGTGTAGCCAGCTTCTAAAAACTCACCCAAGGCTTCATCTCCTACACGACCCTTGGTATTGATAACTGCCAAAGTAAACTTAGCTAGGGTATCCAATTTAGGATCTGTTTCAATTGGAGTACGATTGCGAAGGGCTTGCAGAAGGTCATCGTTCATCTGGATTTGTTTGATGGAAAAAGCTGTATGACCGGCGACACAGAAGGCACAACCATTGGTTACAGCTGCCGTGATTTGCACCACTTCACGCTCAACGGGTGTCAAGCTGTTGCGACGATTGATGGCTCCGACAGTTCTGTAGGCTTCTAAGGCGGTAGGTGCATTAGCCAAGAGACCGATTAGGTTGGGAATATAGCCATTGTTATCTTTTTCTACTGTTTCAAGAACTTCTTTCACTTCTGCTGGTGCTGATTCTACTGTATGGATGGTAAATGTTGTCATCATAAAACCTCTTTTCATGTTGTTGAAATCTAGTCTATCACAGATTCTATACCTTGCATAATATATATTTTAAATTGCACTGATAGAAATTTTTTATGAAAGCAAAAAATCACACGAGCTGTGTGATTTCATTATTTATTAAAATACTTTTTAGTTTCAGCAATAACGACTGGCGACAAGACCAAGAGGGCAATCAAATTTGGTAGAGCCATCAAGGCGTTAACAATATCTGCGATAATCCAAACCATATCCAACTCGATAAAACCTCCCAACAAGACCATGAGCACAAAGACCACACGGTAGAGCCAGATAAAGCGAACACCGAAGAGAAACTCGAAACAGCGTTCTCCATAGTAGTTCCAACCAAGAATCGTTGTAAAGGCAAAGAGCACAAGGAAGATGGTCAAGAGAGCAGGTCCAAAGTGTGAAAAGACTGTTGAGAAGGCTGACTGAGTCAAGGCAACTCCATTCAAATCACCACTCCAAACACCAGTCACCAAGATTGTTAAACCAGTCAAGGTACAGATAATAAGGGTGTCAATAAAGGTTCCTGTCATGGAAATCAAACCTTGCTCTACTGGTTCATTTGTCTTAGCCGCAGCCGCTGCAATGGGAGCCGAACCCAGACCAGATTCGTTTGAGAACACACCACGCGCTACACCATTTTGAATAGCCATTCGAATGCTAGCACCTGCAAATCCACCTACCACAGCAACAGGACTAAATGCTGATGTCAAGATTAAAGCGATTGTGGCAGGGATTTTCCCAATATTAAAGAAAATAACTGTAAGAGTTCCCAAAATATAGATGATGGCCATAAAAGGAACAACTGTAGTTGAAACCTTAGAAATGGACTTGAGGCCACCAAAGACTGCAATCGCTACAAATACTGACAATACAAGAGCAGTGATGGCTGGCGAAATTGTTGTTGTATTTTGGATAGATTCTGTAATCGAGTTGACTTGGGTGAAGGTTCCGATTCCCAGCAAAGCTACTAGCACACCTGCCAGGGCAAAGAAGATGGCAAGTGGTCGCCACTTTTCTCCCATCCCTAGAAGGATATAGTGCATCGGACCTCCCGCTACTGCACCATGGTCATCCTTGGTACGGTATTTGATAGCTAGTAGTCCTTCTGCATACTTGGTAGCCATCCCAAAGAAAGCAGCCATCCACATCCAAAAGAGGGCTCCTGGGCCACCGACCTTGATAGCCGTCGCCACCCCGATAATATTTCCCGTACCAACTGTCGCTGCTAGGGCTGTACATAGTGCCGCAAAGCTGGATACATCGCCATGCCCCTTATCCTTGGTAAAAATAAGCTGGAAGGCCTTGGGCAGACGCAAAACCTGCAAGAGTCCTAGACGAGCAGTTAGGTAAATCCCTGTCCCGACCAATAAAATCAAGAGGGGTGGGCCCCAAGCAAAAGCATCGATTGATTTAAGCAATTCTAACATTTCCTTCTCCTATCTGTTCAACCCCAAAAGAAAGAGCACATGTAAGATACATGTACTCTGGAATGCTTAGATAAATACTAAAAAGCGGTCTATCCTAGCTCTGTCCTTTTACCTGAGAGTTTGAGCAGTTGCCTGCCTTGCCCCTTCGGTGCCTTTACGGTCTCTCCAGAGTTCCGTCCATTTACAGTCATGGAAAATCAAACGATTCCCCACTTCTATTAAACTTCATTCGGTGTTGGTATTTAATTGATTCTTATTTTACAAAAAATGTTGGCTTTTGTCAATGTGTTTATTAGTAAAAATGAGTTCAACAGTTTTTACTTTATAAAATCTAGAATACTGCTATCCTTTAAAAGTGACAATAGTCGCACCACTGCCCCCAGCATTTTGTGGGGCATAGCCGAAACTCTTGACATGCTTGTTTCTTTGTAGGTATTTGGTGACACCTTCACGGATGACACCTGTTCCGATACCATGGATGATATCAACTTGAGCCATATTATTAAGCAAGGCTTGGTCGATAAAGGCATCTAGCTCATTCATGGCTTCTTCATAGCGCTTGCCTCGAAGGTCCAGTCTGGCTTGAGGTCCTCGACCAGAAGTTCGTTTCACAACATTGACCTGTTTCTTCTTGACTTGCTTTTCTTGCTGGGCTTGAACGAGGTCAAATTCTTTCTCTTCTAAGGTCATCTTAATCAAGCCAACTTGGGCTTCCCAGCGGCCGTCCTTGAGTTGACTGATCAAGGTACCACGCTGACCGTAACTGAGAACCACGATATCATCTCCCACCTTGGGAGCTCGTTTTTTCTTGGCTTTTTGAAGGACCTTGTTTTTAGACAAGTCTACTTTTTCAGGAGCCAATTTTTTCAACTTGGCCTTAGCTTCAATGATTTCATGGGGTTTAAGTTGAGATTTGCTATGGAGATTTTTGAGAATCTGGTCACTCTCACTGAGGGCCATGTCCACAATCTCAGCAGCCTGTTCACGCGCCTTATTAAGCTCGGTTTCCTTTTCACGATTGAGCTCATTGTAGAGCTTTTTGAGAGCACGGTTCATCTTAAGATTTTCTTGCTCCACCTCACGGATATTGTCCAAGCGTTTGCGACTTTCTAGCGTCTGCTCTTCCAGTTGTTCAATGATTCGGTTGACATCATTGTCCTGATTGACCTGCTGACTGGCATCTCCTACGATAACTTCAGATAATCCTAAACGTTTAGCAATTTCAAAAGCATTGCTTCGACCAGGCACACCCTGCATAAAGCGATAGGTCGGGCGTAGAGTCGCAGTATCAAACTCCATGCTGGCATTTTGCACAAAGGCTGTCTCGATACCATAGGCCTTGAGTTCTGGATAGTGGGTGGTCGCCATTGTCTTGACTTGACGCAGGCGAAGGTCTTCCAGAATAGCCATGGCAAGAGCAGCTCCTTCTTGAGGGTCTGTACCAGCTCCCAACTCATCCAAGAGTAAAAGTGAATGTTGGTTAACCTTGCCAAGAATATCCACAATATTGGTCATGTGGCTAGAGAAGGTAGACAAGCTCTGTTCAATAGATTGCTCATCTCCAATATCGGCAAAGATTTCTTCAAAAATACCAACACGGCTTCCCTTATCTGCCAAAATCGGCAAACCGGACTGGGCCATAACCTGTGTCAAGCCCAGAGTTTTAAGCATGATGGTCTTCCCACCTGTATTGGGACCTGTAATGACAATAGCTGTTAAATCTTGGCCAAAATGGACATCATTTGCGACGGCATTTTTGACCAAAGGATGGCAGACATGGAGCAGTTGAATCTCCTGATTTTCTGACAGCTTAGGTACGACTGCTTGCCTTTCTTGGATAAAACGAACCTTGGCACGAATCAAGTCCAGATGGCCGATAATCCAAGCATCATTGGCAATATCAGCCGCATGAGGGCGGACACGCTCAGAAATTTCTTGGAGAATGCGAAGCATTTCATAGCGCTCATCTGCTCGCAGACTAGCAATTTCTTCGCTCAGTTTGACTACCTCACGGGGTTCGATGTAGACGGTATTTCCACTAGAAGAAATATCATGCACGACACCTGCAATCTTATTGCGGTAGGTGTTTTTGACTGGTAAAACCTGACGGCCATTTCTGCTGGCAACAATCCCCTCTGTCAACATCTGCGCTTTTTGCTTGAGCAGGTCCTGTAAAACATCGCGTACCTGACTCTCGCTATCATGGATTTTTCGACGGATGCGCGCTAATTCTTCACTGGCAAAATTTTCAATGAAACCTGCATCATTAAAGGCTTGGAGATTTCCTTGTAATTGCGGAAAATCATGTAATTTCTCAAACCAAAGGGCTAATTCTTCCAAGCTGACATTTTCCAGATTGGCATAAAAACTTTGCAGTTCTCTGCTAGAAAGAAGCACGCGCTTCAAAAGTAGGAACTCCTCGATATTGAGGTCCGCTCCCATCTCCAACCGCTTGCAGACTCCTGCGATTTCCTTGGTTGCAAGAATAGTAAAATGCGGTTGCTCGACGAAAAGAGCCTGCATTTCCTTCATCTCAGCAAAAGCCTGTTTGATTTTATCTGCTTTGGCAGTCGGAGCCAGCTGTCTTAGTTGCTCCAAGCCCTGCTCGGTCAACAAATGGGGTTCAAATAAGGCCTTGACCTTGTTGAACTCTAATGTTTCTAATATTTTCTTGTTCATCTTTATTTCCTTGTCTTTGAATGTCTAGGTGTGGTAGCTTTTTACATTCTGATAGATTCGAGTCAAATCTGTAAACAAAGGGCTAGGAAAACTCCTGCCCTTTTTATCCGATTAAATTTGTCACCCAGATTTGTTTGAGCCAACTGGTTGTTACTGGTATGCTCTGGATGATGTGTTTTGCGACGATACTCTTTTCAAGAGGATTTTGTATAGCTGCCATGGGAATGGTCGCCAAGATGGTCAAGGCCATTTGCAAGACAAATAAGGTCACCAACATAGACAAGATACCTGCTGAAACTTGGAACAACTTGCCACCCAGTTTTTTACTAGGAATCAAGTGTAAGAGGAGACCAAGCAAACGACCGATGCTATAAACTATCCCAAATACAAGCAAGTAGCCGATCCCTGCGTAAAAGACCTTATCCAGCTGAAAGAGTTGATCCGATGGGAAAAAGAAAGTCCCCTGACCTTCCTGCGGATTTGCATAAGGGAGCAATAAATGGAATTGCTCTCCAAGTCCCTTATAAAACTGGCCAGCCACAAAAGCCGATGCCATGGCTGAAATCAGGTAATAGACCTGTAAGAGCAGGCCTCTCCGATAGCCGATATAAAATCCCCAAGCCAAGACCAAAAGAAGAAGGAGTGAAATCATAAGGAATCCTCAATCTTGCTTTGCTCTTGCTTACAAGTCACAAGTTTGTGACGGAGTTCTTCTAATTCTTGCTCCTTATCGTCAAATTCAATCTCACGGCTGAGTTGAGTTGACAAACAGTTGACTGCCAACAAAAGAGCGATTGTTTCATCATCTGCACTAGGCATTTGTTCTTTAATTGCTTGATATTTTTCTGTCGCAACCTTAGCGATTTCCTCCATAAAGAGGTTATCATGCTCGGTTATCAAGGTTACTGATTTTTTCCCGAATGTAAATTTGAATCGATTTAGATTTGCCATAAAATTCACCTCACGATATTATACCAAAATTCGCTAACTTTGTCAGTTTTTACAAATTTGCCTGCTTTTGTGGTACAATAGAAACTATGGCAAGTATAACACTCACACCAAGTGAAAAGGAGATTCAGGCTTTTCTTGAACACTATCAAAGCAGTCTGGCTCCTAGTAAGAATCCCTATATCCGCTACTTTTTGAAACTACCTCAGGCAACGGCTTCTATCTATACTTCTGGAAAGGTCTTACTTCAGGGTGAAGGGGCTGAGAAATACGCTAGTTTCTTTGGCTATCAAGTTGTAGAGCAAACCAGCGGACAAAATCTACCTTTGATTGGGACAGATGAGGTGGGAAATGGTTCCTACTTTGGTGGACTTGCAGTTGTGGCTTCTTTTGTCACACCTGACCAGCATGACTTCTTGCGAAAACTCGGTGTGGGAGATTCTAAGACTCTGACGGACCAAAAAATTCGTCAGCTTGCTCCTATTCTCAAGGAAAAAATCCAGCATCAGGCACTGCTGCTCTCACCAAGCAAGTACAACGAAGTCATTGGAGACCGCTACAATGCTGTTTCGGTTAAGGTTGCCCTCCATAATCAGGCTATCTATCTCCTCCTTCAAAAAGGGCTTCAGCCTGAGAAAATTGTGATTGATGCCTTTACCAGTGCTAAAAATTATGACAAGTACTTGGCACAAGAGGCCAATCGTTTCAGCAATCCTATCAGCTTAGAAGAAAAGGCTGAGGGAAAATACTTGGCTGTCGCAGTTTCTTCCATCATTGCGCGTGATCTCTTTCTAGAAAATCTTGAAAATCTAGGACGAGAGCTGGGCTATCAACTTCCAAGTGGAGCTGGAACGGCTTCTGATAAGGTGGCTAGCCAGATTTTGCAAGCCTATGGTATGCAGGGACTCAACTTCTGCGCCAAATTGCACTTTAAAAATACTGAAAAAGCGAAAAAACGCTTAGAAAGGTAAGTTATGAATTCATTTAAAAATTTCTTAAAAGAGTGGGGATTGTTCCTCCTAATTCTGTCATTACTAGCTTTAAGTCGTATCTTTTTTTGGAGCAATGTTCGCGTAGAAGGGCATTCCATGGATCCTACCCTAGCGGATGGCGAAATCCTCTTTGTTGTCAAACACCTCCCTATTGACCGATTTGATATCGTGGTGGCCCATGAGGAAGATGGCAATAAGGACATCGTCAAGCGCGTGATCGGAATGCCTGGCGACACCATCCGTTACGAAAACGATAAACTTTACATCAATGATAAAGAGACGAACGAACCTTACCTAGCAGACTACATCAAACGTTTCAAGGATGACAAACTCCAAAGCACCTACTCAGGCAAGGGATTTGAAGGAAATAAAGGAACTTTCTTTAGAAGTATCGCTCAAAAAGCTCAAGCCTTCACAGTTGATGTCAACTACAACACCAACTTTAGCTTTACTGTTCCAGAAGGAGAATACCTTCTCCTCGGAGATGACCGCCTGGTTTCTAGCGACAGCCGCCACGTAGGTACCTTCAAAGCAAAAGATATCACAGGGGAAGCTAAATTCCGCTTCTGGCCAATCACCCGTATCGGAACATTTTAAGAGACCTAAGAGGCCGAGAATCAAGAATCTCAGCCTCTTCTTCTATCGTAAGAAGATGATTATTCACTATCCAGTTTGATTAAGATAGAAACAAAGTTATACTCAATGAAAATCAAAGAGCAAACTAGGAAGCTAGCCGCAGGTTGCTCAAAGCACAGCTTTGAGGTTGTAGATAGAACTGACGAAGTCAGTAACATATATACGGCAAGGCGAAGCTGACGTGGTTTGAATTTGATTTTCGAAGAGTATTAACTCTCACCTATTCATGCAAAGGAATTTTATGGAAGTTTATTTTTCAGGAACCATTGAACGGATTATTTTTGAAAATCCCAGCAATTTTTATCGCATCCTCCTCCTAGAAATCGAAGATACGGACGCAGAGGATTTTAATGATTTTGAAATCATTGTCACGGGCACTATGGCTGATGTGATTGAGGGAGAAGACTATACATTTTGGGGGCAAATTGTCCAGCACTCCAAGTATGGGGAGCAACTGCAAATCAGCCGATATGAACGCGCAAAACCAACTAGCAAGGGATTGGTCAAGTACTTTTCAAGTAGCCATTTCAAGGGGATTGGTCTCAAGACTGCTCAGAAAATCGTGGATACCTATGGCGACAATACCATTGACGAAATTCTGCAACACCCAGAAAAGCTAGAAGGCATTGCAGGACTATCTGCCAAAAATCGCGAGGCTTTCGTCTCCACTCTCCGTCTCAACTACGGAACGGAGATGGTTTTGGCCAAACTAGCCAACTACGGTATTCCCAATAAACTAGCCTTTCAAATTCAAGACTTTTACAAGGAAGAAACCCTTAATGTGGTTGAAAATTATCCCTACCAATTGGTTGAGGATATCAAGGGCTTGGGCTTTACCATTGCTGACCAATTAGCGGAAGAACTAGGTATCGAAAGTCAGGCTCCTGAACGCTTTCGTGCCGGTCTAGTACATAGTCTTTTTCAGGCCTGTATGGAAACAGGGGACACCTATGTTGAAGCACGGGATTTGCTAGAACAAACCCTTACTCTCCTTGAATCTTCCCGCCCCGTGGAACTGGACCCCAGCCAAGTGGCCCAAGAGCTCTCCTACCTGATTGAAGAAGACAAGGTTCAGCAGATTGATACCAAAATTTTTGACAACAGCCTCTTTTTCGCTGAGGAAGGCATCCGCAGTCACTTGGTTCGTATCCTTGAAAAAGGAAAACAGAAGAGTCATGATTTAGAAACCATTCAAAAACATATCACTACTGTAGAGGAAGATCTGGGAATCCACTATGATAGAATTCAAAAACAAGCCATCTGTGATGCTATCCAGAACAAGGTCTTTATCCTGACAGGTGGACCTGGTACTGGTAAGACAACTGTTATCAATGGGATCATCGCTGTTTATGCCCTTTTAGAAGGACTTGACCTCAAGAAAAAAAGCAATTTGCCCATTCTTCTTGCTGCTCCAACTGGTCGAGCTGCTCGACGTATGAATGAATTGACAGGCTTGCCTAGCGCGACCATACACCGTCATTTAGGAATGACAGGTGACGATGATACCAGTCATCTGGAAGATTATCTGGATGCTGACTTTATCATCGTGGATGAATTTTCCATGGTGGATACTTGGCTGGCCAATCAACTCTTCTCCAACATCTCTTCTAACAGTAAAATCCTCATCGTAGGCGACAGCGACCAGTTGCCTTCTGTCAGTCCTGGACAGGTTCTAGCGGATCTGCTTCATATTCCCTTGATTCCTCAGACTCGCTTGGAAAAAATTTACCGGCAAAGCGAAGAATCAACCATCGTCACCCTAGCTAGTCAGATTCGACAGGGTATCTTGCCAGCTGATTTCACCCAGAAAAAAGCAGACCGTTCCTACTTTGAAATTGCTAGTGGCCATATTCCTGCTACCATTGAAAAGATCTTAGGCGCTGCCCTCAGAAGTGGCATCCCTGCCCGTGATATCCAAGTTCTGGCTCCCATGTACCGAGGAACTGCAGGGATTGATGCTATCAATCAGCTCATGCAAGACCTCCTTAACCCACCACAAAAAGACCAACTTAGTTTTGAAGCTCCCCAGTGCCATTATCGTAAGGGCGACAAGGTCATTCATTTAGTCAACGATGCTGAAATTAATGTCTTTAATGGAGATTTGGGAGCTATCACAGACCTGATTCCTGGTAAATATACCGAGTCTAAACAAGACGAGATTGTCATTGATTTTGATGGCAATGAAGTCTCTTACCCGCGTAACGAATGGTACAAGATCCGCTTGGCCTATGCCATGAGCATCCATAAGTCCCAGGGAAGTGAGTTTCCTGTTGTTATCCTGCCTATCACCAGTGCTAGCAAGCGTATGCTGGAGCGCAATCTCATCTATACAGCCATTACACGCGCCAAAAGCAAGATTATCTTATTAGGCGAATTACAGGCCTTTGATTATGCTACCCAACATATCGGAACTGCCCGAAAAACCTATCTGATTAAACGCTTCAGTGATTTATTGGAGAATGTTGAAGAAAAGCAACCAGCTGTCTCTGAAACTGCCACATCAAGTATCTCTGAACAATCCTACATCCTAACCGAAGAAAACTGGGACAGCATCCCAGCCATGATTGGAATTACAGACGCAAACCTCAAAGAGATTTTTGGAAAATAGTGCATAAGAAAACCCACCAATTCAGGTGGGATTTTTGTTTATTAATACTCAATGAAAATCAAAGAGCAAACTAGGAAGCTAGCCGCAAGCTGTACTTGAGTACGGTAAGGCGACGCTGACGTGGTTTGAAGAGATTTTCGAAGAGTATAAGATTATTTAACTGTTGCTGTGCTTGTAATCAACTCAACAGCTTTTTTGATTGTGATATCATGTTTCAACATATCAGCTGAAAGCAAGCTTTGTACTTGTGCAACTTCCATGTTGTAATCTGCAGCCAATTGCTCGATTTCTTTTTGGATTTCTTCTTCTGAAGCGTCAAACCCTTCAGCTTTGGCAACTGCTTCGATAACAAGGTTAGTCTTAGTACGTGACTCAGCTTCTCCCTCGTATTGTTTGTGAAGGTCTTCTTGAGTAGTTCCTGTGATTTGGAAGTACATGTCAGGGTTGATACCTTGACGTTGCAAGTTTCCAAGGAATTCATTTACTGAACGGTGAACTTCTTCGTGGATCATTTCTTCTGGAAGTTCTACGATTTCAGCGTTTTCTACAGCTTTATCAATTGCTGCACCTTCAACTGCATCTTTGTAAGCTTCTTCTTTAGCAGCAGCCAATTCATTACGGTATTTTTCTTTCAATTCAGCAAGTGTTTCAACTTCTTCGTCGATGTCTTTTGCAAGCTCATCGTCAAGAGCTGGAACTTCTTTAGCTTTTACTTCGTGGATAGTTGTTACGAATTTAGCTTCTTTACCTGCAAGATCTTCTGCTTGGTAGTCTTCTGGGAATGTTACGATAACATCAACAGTTTCGCCAGCTGAGTGACCTACCAATTGGTCTTCGAAACCAGGGATGAATTGACCTGAACCAAGTCCAAGTGAGAAGTTTTCACCTTTTCCGCCATCAAATTCAACACCGTCGATAGAACCAACGAAGTCGATGACAACAGTATCACCGTTTTCAGCAGCAGCTTCTTTGATAACCAATTCAGCCAAGTTGTTGCGTTCGCGTTCGATACGCTCTTCAACGTCAGCGTCTGTTACTTCTTTTTCTAGATCAACTGATACTTCAAGGTTTTTGTAGTCACCCAATTTTACTTCAGGTTTTGTAACGACTTCAGCAGTAATAACCCAGTCTTGACCTTTTTCCATTGAAGTTACATCAATTTTTGGTTGTGCAACGACTTCAAGACCAGCTTCTTTTACAGCTGCTTCATAAGCGTTTGGTAAAAGAGCGTTCATAACGTCTTGGTAAAGTGACTCTTCACCAAATTTTTTGTCGAAGATAGGACGTGGAAGGTGACCTTTACGGAAACCTGGAACATTAAGAGATTTCTTCACTGAGTTGAAGACACGGTCCAATTCTGGTTTGATTTGGTCTTGAGAGATAGTGAAAGTCAAGACACCACGGTTTGTTTCTTTGTTTTCAAATGATACAGACATTCTGTCATTTCTCCTTAAAATTTTTTAAATACAGTCTATTATAACATAAATGGACGACTTTTTTCAAGTAATGAATGCGCTCTTCAATCACTCTAGAGGTACTTGCTCGCTTCTTTGATGCTAAGGTCAGCCATTCTTTCCTTGTTTTTCTCAATGAAGCCTGCTACCCAAGTTGGATTGGTTTTGGAGTAGTCTCTTAGAGCCCAGCCAATGGCTTTATTGATAAAGAATTCTGTTTGATTCAAATTATGAAGCAGAATCTTTTCCAGTAATTGAACATTGGTCTTCTCTTTTCTTAACAACTGGTGGTCAATAGCGACTCGTCTCAGCCAGATATTGTATGACAAGCTCCATTGGAGGATTATTTTTTCCAGTTCCGGCTTGTCATACACCAAACTCCCTACTACTCGATCTAGGATATCTACGGTATCCCACCAGGATTTTGTGACGACTAACCGCTCAAGCTTAGGTAAATCGTTCTCCGTTAGATAAGACTGCATTGCTTTCAAATAATTAGCAGCCACATATTGGTATTCTCTAGGCTCCTTTCTCCAGCAAGTATCTACAAAATTCCAGTCGATAATCTTTGTTTTTTTCGCTTTTGGAAAGTATTTTTTATAGAGTGCATTTCTTTCAGGAGCCGCAATACCTAGGAAGAAAAATTGATGGCGCATATAGGCTTCCATAGGCCCTGCCTTTTTTGAATCTTTTGCTGCTTCTATCTCAACAAGTAAATCTGTTAGACTCATCTAAAACTCCTCATGCCCCACCAAGTGGTGCTGAAAGGCATAGACAGCCGCCTGAGTGCGATCGCTGACCTCAAGTTTGGCTAGGATATTGGACACATGGGTCTTAACCGTCTTGAGAGAGATAAAAAGTTCATCTGCGATACGCTGATTTTCGTAGCCCTTGGCGATGAGTTGGAGAACATCTCGCTCACGCGCAGTCAGATCCTCATGTAGTTCTATGTGATTGCGGTGGTATTCGACCTTTTTGCTGACCTCTTGCTCAATGGCCAACTCCCCAGCAGCCACCTTACGGACAGCATGGAGCAGTTCGTCGGCACTAGAAGTCTTAAGCATATAGCCACGAGCACCTGCATCTAAGACGGGCATGATTTTTTCATTGTCCAAATAAGAGCTCACAATCAAAATCTTGGCTTCAGGCCATTCTTTGAGGATAGCCAAGGTCGCATCAATTCCATTTATCTCAGGCATAACGATATCCATGACAATGACATCTGGACGCAGTTTCAAGGCCAAGTCAATACCTTGAGACCCGTTTGCCGCCTCGCCCACAACTTCTACATCGTCTTGGAGGTCAAAGTAACTTTTCAAGCCCAATCGGACCATTTCATGGTCATCTACTAGTAAAATTTTCATCTCTACTCCTTTATGATTCCTTACCTAACAAGGGAATACGGATATCAACTGCCAGTCCTTGCTTGGGAGCTGTTAATAACTGAACCGTCCCTGCCATATCTTCGACCCGCTCCTTGATATTACGAAGTCCATAACTCAAGTCGTCTAAGCTCCCCAACTGGAAACCAATCCCATTATCCACCACCTTCAGCTGCAATTCAACATCCGTCTGATAGAGATAGACATCCAAACAAGAGGCCTGGGCATGGCGGAGGGTATTGCTGATCAACTCCTGCAAGATGCGGAAGATATGCTCCTCGATTTTCTTGGGCAATTTCGTCACATTTTGCTTGAAACTAACCTTGAGATCGCTCTTGTCCTCAAGCTCTTTTAAGAGGATTTGAATTCCCTCAACCAGACTCTTCTGCTCCAGTTCAACTGGTCGCAAATGCAAGAGCAAGACTCTCAAGTCCTTCTGGGCTGTTTCAAGGATGGCTGTGACGCTCTGCAACTGGGTCTGCATCTTTTCTCTATCCAATTTCAAAGACTGCTGGCTGACACCTGACAAAATCATGTGGGCCGCAAACAACTCCTGACTGACTGTATCGTGCAAATCCCGAGCAATCCGCTTCCGTTCTTTCTCGATGATTTCCTCTTCCTGAGCAAGACTCTGATTTTCTGCTTTTTGAAGAGCTTCTGTCAAAAGATTAAGTTTACCTGACAAGGACTTGAAACTGGCATCCAAATCTGGATCTGCAAGCCGAATCACTTCTTGTCCTGCTAATAAACGCTTGAGATTAGACTGCATTTTTCTTAGAGAAAGCTCTTCGATAGCTCTCCAAAACAGGGCTAAGAGAAAGGTCATGGACATGCTGAATACCAACAACAAAAAGATAAATTTTTCTGTTTTTTCGACATCATGTAAGAAAATAGACCAGTCAAAGTCAAGGATGTCCAGCAAGCTGTGGGACAGAAATAAGACAAACAGGATGGAGGTGAGGGCAATGATTACATAAGCTTGTTTTTTCATCCTCTGACCACCTCCACATCGCCAATCATAGTGGTCAAGAGAATCTTGACGCTCTTGTTACTCTTGAGATAATCTCTCGTTTCTTGATGATAGTGTTCATTACGTAGAGCTCGCTTTGGATGATTAAAAAAAGTCAAATCCCCATAGAGACAGTTAACACTGAGACTAACTTCTACATCTACGGGCACAATGATTTTGGTCGTACCTACCATCTTTCTGAGGATAATGACATTATCGTGATTGGTTAGGATTACCCTCTCCAGATGAATAGTGTCTTTACCCATGAGGCGAAAAATATTGATATCATCAAATTGGCAAGTCTGGTAACTTGAAAAATGATGGAGATTACCAAACCAACGATTTTTCTCCTTCTTAACCGTCACCACATCTTCAAACACCAAATTGGTCTGATCTTTTTCCTGATTCATCATCGGGTAAAGAAGAAATAGACTGTATATAACCGCAACAAAAATAGCTAGAATCACAAAAGGATTGAGCATGACGATGAAAAAGAAGAGAATGGTTGCCACCACCAAAAGAAGGTTATTGCCCTCTTTACCAGTGTAATAGCGAATCAAAAGCAAAAAGAGGAATAAAATCAGCAGAAAACGCGAAAAATGCTCTGAAACCATCAAAATCAGAGCTCCTGTCAAAAGACAGGCTTCGATAAATAAAAAGATTTTAAATTTTCTCATAGGTTCATCCTCTCCCTTCTATTTTATCACACTTCAAAAAAGTCACCTCAGTCTGAGGATGGAAAAAAAGGCGGTGGTTACGCCTTTTTCATCTGATTCTTTGCTTCTTTTAATTTTCCATAAAGAAGATAGTCTACTTTTTGCAAATCTGCTATGGTGGCACAATTAAGGGCACACATGATCAAACGCAGATCGTCTTTCCAGCCTTGGACAATGCCAATCACTTCTTCAACTGTGTAGGTTTCAACCAATTCTAGAACTGTTCGAGAGAGTCCTACAGCCTTAGCACCAAAGACCAAACACTTAATCATATCCAGCGGATTGCGAACACCTCCACTAACTAAGAGTTCAGCCTTGTCTTTCCAGTCTTGGGCATTGATAAGGGCCTGCATGGTAGATTGCCCCCATTGATTGAGGTAATCACGTTGCCCACTGCGGCGATTTTCAATATAGGCAAAACTGGTACCACCACGACCTGACAGGTCAAAGGTTCGAACGCCCAATTCATAGGCTCTCTCGATGGTCTTGGCATCCATTCCAAAGCCCACTTCCTTGAGGACAATAGGAACAGGGATTTGTTTGCTGTAGTCTGCTAGATGCGATTGCCAGCTTCTAAACTTCCTTTCTCCCTCGGGCATGAGTAATTCCTGCATGACATTGACGTGCACTTGTAAAAGTAAGGGATTCATCTCCGTCACAGTCTGCAAACCAAGTTCAACCGGCTTATCCAATCCAATATTGGTTCCAAGAAGGAGATTTGGATGATCATACTTGACAGAAAAAGAGTCATCTGCTGGATCTTTGAGGGCTGCGCTATAAGAGCCCGTCACAAACAAAATTTCACAGGCTTCCGCCACCTGAGCTAGTTTTTGATTGATTTCTCTTCCCTTATCGCTTCCACCCGTCATAGCATTGATATAAAAAGGAAAGTCCCACTTTCGACCAGCAAATTCTGTCGACAGATCGATTTCATCTAGATCGTAAAGAGGCAAGGAAGAATGAATCAACTCCACCTCATCAAAGCTATTATAGGAACTTTTCTGCTCAAGGGCATAGCGGATGTGCTCATCCTTACGATTTGTCGTCATGTCCTATCCTTTCTTGGTATAAGAGCTCAATCCCCAGATCGGCCCAACGATTTTTTAGGGTTTCAGTTGATTGCTCATCAAAACTCAAGGCAATACCACAATCACCACCACCAGCGCCACTACTCTTGGCAACAGCCTGCAAATCTTGACTGGCTTCTTTCAACTGTCTAAGCGAAGGCGTGTAAATATCTACGCTCAAGCCTTCTAAAAGTTGACTGGCCACTTCTACTTGCTCGATAATTTTTTCAACTTTCCCCTGCTCCAAGGCTTCTACCAAAGAAACCACCGTTTCTTTTGAGGAACTTAAAAAATTCTGATTGATATTTTGCTTGATTTGTTGAACCATATCACTAGATACAGCCACTTCCTTGGTCCATCCCACTAAGAAATCACATTCTAGGGCTGGTTGCACTTGTGAAATTGAAAATCCCCAATCACGTTCCAAAACTGTCGCCAACTTTTCTTCTTCCAACCAAGTTGCTACCTGCTGGCGATCAAATGACTGGTAGAGAACCAAATCCTCTGCCACAATACAGGCAATGTCCCCCATAGAACCATTGTCTCCGCGCTTGAGCAAGACAGCACTGGCCATCTTGAACAAGAGATCCTGATCAACCGAAAGATTATACAGAGCCAACAGAGCCTTGATGACCAAAACAACAACGCTACCGCTAGAACCTAGACCAAACTTTTTCCCTTCTCTTTCCATTTTTCCTCGGATTTCCAAAGAAAAAGGTTGCAAGGTCTGTCCACGATAAACGAGGAAATCTTCCACTAAAGCAATCGTTTCTTGAATCAAGCTATAGTCAGGATTTGGTGTCAAATCCACTGCGAAATCAAACATATCCGAATAAATACGGTAACTATCAGAAAAAGCAATCTCCCCCTTCATATAGATGGGAATAGCCTTTATCAAGGCCAACTGCCCAGGCTCTAAAATAGCATATTCGCCTGCCCAATAGAGTTTTCCGCAAGTTTTAACAGCAATCATCTTGGCTCAAATCCTTTGTTTTTGACACAATCAAGCGATAACGTTGACCGAAGATTTCTGATAAATGCTCCAAGTCTTTCTCTTGACAGAGGACTTTGACATTGGGACCAGCATCCATGGTAAAGTAGCAAGCTTCTCCTTGCTCACGAAGCTGGCGGACAAAGTCCATGGCTTCATAGCTTGCATCCGTCAGATAAGAAAAGGCTGGTGATGCTGTTTTGGTCGTAGCGTGCATAGCCAGAGCATTTTCCTCCGTTAACTCCCCAACCTTGGCAAAGTCATTTTCCTTGAGATAAACCAGCATATCCTGATAGTCTTTCTCAGACTGACGGACCCAGTCATCAAAGGTCGTCGATGTCTCCACACAAAGTTTCATCCCATCACGACTAGAGATTGGTTTTTTCTTATCCTCTAGCACCAACATAATCATAGCTAGTTTCAAGTCTGTCTCTACAGGGTAAATTTCCCCGCTATCCTTGTCCCAGGCACCAAGTGGTCCATAAAAACTCCGAGAAGAAGATCCTGAGGCAAACTTAGCCTCCTGTGCCAACTGGCTCCGAGTCAATCCAAGCTTGAAATAAGCATTACAAGCCTTGACCAAGGCAGACAAACCGCTAGAACTTGAGGATAGGCCCGCTGCCGTAGGCATATTGTTTTGAGTATCGATACGGACAAAACCTTCTCCAACTGGGCGGTAGCGGTCGATTATTTTGCTCATCTTAGCATGCTCCGCCTCATTTTGTAGCTGACCATTGATGTAAAATTCATCAGCCGTTACATTGGCTGGTAAAGGCGACAAGGTCGTCTCCGTATACATATTCTCCAAAGTCAGAGAGATACTGCTAGTAGCAGGCACCATCTCTTTTTCTTTTTTCTTTCCCCAATATTTGATAATAGCAATATTTGCGTAGGAACGTACTGTTACAGGCTCTCTATCCATATCTGAACAGCTCCTTTCTCTTCTAATCTTTCTACTAGTTCTTGTGCGTGTGGCAAATTGGGTGCCAAGGCTATGATACAGCCTCCAAGCCCACCACCGCTCATCTTGGCACCCAGAGCTCCATGTTTAAGAGCCGTTTCAACCAAAGAATCTGCCTCAGGACTACTAACACCAATTTCTTTTAAATGCAAATGCGCTTGACTAAGGATTTGTCCCAGCCCTTCAGCATCTTTTCGTGAAATCGCTTCTTCTGCCTGCCGAGTCAATTCTCCCAAGGCATGCAAAAACGGTAAGGCATCCTTGCCCTTGCTTTGAACCACTTGGATGGCTTCACGAGTATGGCCATAAACACCCGTATCAGCAATCACCAAATAGGCAGATAAATCCATCTCAAGCTCTGTAAATCCTACATTCTTAATAAATCGAATAGGCTGGTCACTGAGACAGGTCTTAGCATCCAAACCACTAGGATTCATATGGGCAATCATTTCAGCCCGATTGACCAAGACTTCTAGTACATCATGAGGCAGTTCTGCCTGATAGTAGTCAAATACCGCACGAATGGCCGCTATGCTGATAGCAGCTGACGAACCCATTCCCCGTTTTTCAGGGATAGCCGAGTCAATCTCACAGCGAATGCAGGCTTCTGTGATATCTAAATACTCCAGTGAAGCATAAACTGCCATGGACAAGGTATCTTCCTCATAGAGGCGCCAAGGACTCTCTGCAGGAACTACCTTACAAGTCACCTCCACCTCCAAAAGAGGCAGGGAAATGGCAGGATAACCGTAAACGACCGCATGCTCCCCTATTAAAATTATCTTACTATGTGCCTGACCGACACCAACTTTTTTTGTCATGTTATCCTTTTACTAGACGGAAAGACCGTCTTATTTTTCACACAAGTATTTATTCTTTCCTATCTATTTTATTATATTTTCACAAAAAAAGCGATTGTTTCCTTCACAATCGCCTCTTTCATTATTGAACCCATTCGCCATTATAATTGATAGAATAGCCATCTACGGTCGTATTCACTGCTAAAGCACCTGAGCTATAAGCATAGTACCATTTGCCATTGACCTGGAACCAGCCTGTCTTCATATCTCCATTACCTGCATTTAGGTAGTACCAAGTTGAACCATCTTGATACCAACCAGTTACCATAGCTCCTGATGAACGGAGATAGTACCACTTGTTACCAAGGTATTGCCAGCCCGTTTTCATATCACCATTTTCAGCATCTAAATAGTACCAAGTTGAGCCTTCTTGATACCAGCCAGTCGCCATAGCTCCTGATGAACGGAGGTAGTACCACTTATTGCCAATTTGCTTCCAACCAGTTTGCATGATACCAGTTTCTGGGTCTAGGTAATACCACGGAGCAGGTTTGCTTCTATCAATGCCAAAAGTAACATGGAAATCTTGAGTCCAACCCTTAGCAACTTCACCAATTGGTAGTGGATTGTAAGAATCATCGCCAGAAATTCCTAGCTTATTTAAATAATACCAATTGCCGTCTTCATAAGTCCAACCTGTCTTTACAGCATAATTATTATCAAAATAATAAGTTCTCTTTTCAGCAGATGGAGCATATTGTTCACCGTATACTTTTCCTGTATTTTCAGACGTTTTTGCCTCTAGTACCTGTTTATCTGTTTGTTCTAGCAAAGCACCATCTTGTCCAAAATAGTACCACTTCTCCTGAAGACCAATTTCTAAGACTGGACGATTATTAAATAAATTATCACGATAACCTGTTCCATGAATTTCTACGTATTGCCAACCGACAACCATCTCTCCTCTATCACCAAAATAGTAAGTTTTACCGTCTATTTTATGCCAATAGATTGCTTTATGATCATCTTTTACATAATATTTTCTATTATCCTTATCAACAAATTGGCCACCTGTGGTATCCGCAAATACAGTATTTGTAGCTAGCAAACCAAAGAAAAATGTTGCTAGTGCGACTTGCATCATTTTTTTCAAAAGCTTCATTTGTATCTCCTCCAAGATTAAATCCACTCACCAGATGAAGCAAAGTTATAGACTTTACCATCGATAGTTTGGCTACCTGTAACCATTGCTCCATTTGAATTGAGATAATACCAGTTTCCATTTACTTTTGTCCAACCTGTCTTCATATCTCCATTACTTGCATTTAGATAGTACCAAGTTGAACCATCTTTCACCCAACCAGTTGCCATAGCTCCTGATGAACGGAGATAGTACCACTTGTTACCAAGATATTGCCAGCCTGTTTTCATATCGCCATTTTCAGCATCTAAATAGTACCAAGTTGAGCCTTCCTGATACCAGCCAGTTGTCATAGCTCCTGATGAACGGAGGTAGTACCACTTATTGCCAATTTGCTTCCAACCAGTTTGCATGATACCAGTTTCTGAATCTAGATAGTACCAAGTGGAAGCATCTTGAATCCAACCAGAACGTTTCTCACCACCAATATAGTTTTCTCCATTAATTTCCGTTTTAGCTAGATAATACCAGTTAGACTGGTCATAAAGCCAACCTGTCTTTAAAGAATGATCTTGATTAAAGTAATAGTTCGTGTAAAAACTCTTCTCTTCTTTATCTTCCGGATTTGTACGTTTTTCCCCATGCTTTCTTCCAACGCTGTCTTTAGTTTTAACCTCTAATGCTTCCCAACCAACAAACTCTTGTAGCACTCCATTTTTGTCAAAGTAGTACCATTTTGGCATTGGGGAACCTTCTAATCTTATACCATTAGGGTAAGGACCAATTGTACTACCTTTAGATGGAAACGGAATATATTGCCAGCCGACCACCATCTCTCCAGATAAAGGATCAAAATAATAGTACTTCCCATCAATCACTCGCCAGTAGGTTTCTTTGATGTCACCCTTCTTGTAGTAGGTTCTACCATTTTCTTGGACAAATTGCCAACCTTCTGAATCAGCATCATCCGCCAATACTGCACTTGTTGCTAGCAAACCGAAGAAAAAGACTGCTAATGCGATTTGCATCAATTTTTTTATTATTTTCATTAGACGTATCCTCCATGACTGATTATATCAAAGACCAAACCGCATGTCAATATATAGAAAATCCCTCAAAAAAAGCAGTTACAAAACTGCAACTGCTTTTCTATTCTTGCATGGTGTAACCAACACCACGAACGGTTTTAATGTAACTTTTTTGACCTTTTACATCAAGCTTGCTACGTAGATAACGAATATAGACATCCACGATATTGGTTTCGGTCGTACTTTCATACTTCCAGACACTTTCCAACAACTGCTCACGAGTCAGAACTTTCTTGCTCCCCATAAGAGTAGCCAAGAGATCATACTCACGACGAGTCAAAGCAATCATCTCCTCGCCACGATAAACGGTATGATGTTCTACATCCATACGCAGATTGCGGTAAGACGTTGGAACCTTCATCTGACTACAGTGTTGGTCGATAAAGTCCCGACCTCGGAAAATCGCTGAAATACGAGCTACCAGATTCTCAATAATAACTGGCTTATAGATGTACGAAACGGCAAAGCGTTGGATTGTCTCAATCTGATCTTGCAATTCTTCACGATGGTCCAAGACCATGATAACTGAGGCTGGCTTAGTCCGACTCAGCTTGTCTGCAAAATCCTGGGCTGTCATATCCCCCAGACGAGCATTCAATAAAATCAAGTCATAGTCTGTCTGAAGAGCCATGGAGAGGGCCTTTTGCCCCTCCTCAACCTGATCAACTCGGTATTGCTCTTTTTGGAGTTCCAAACTTAAAAAATGAGCTAGATTTCGTTCTTTCTCAAGTAATAAAATCCGTTTCCCCATGGCAGACCTACTTATTTTTCGTCATACCAAGAGTAGTGGAATGTTCCTTCTTTGTCTTTACGTTGGTAAGTGTGGGCACCAAAGTAATCACGTTGCGCTTGGATCAAGTTAGCTGGAAGGTCAGCTGAACGGTAGCTATCAAAGTAAGTAATAGCTGCTGAGAAAGTTGGCACTGGAACACCAGCTTGAACCGCAAGAGCTACGATATCACGCACTGCTTGTTGGTACTTAGCAGTAACATCCAAGAAGTACTCATCCAAAAGAAGGTTGGCAAGATCTGCATCACGGTTGTAAGCATCTGTAATCTTTTGCAAGAAACGAGAACGGATGATACAGCCATCACGCCAGATAGATGCGATGTCTGCAAATGGCAAGTTCCAGTTATTTTCTTTAGAAGCTACACGCAATTGAGCAAAACCTTGTGCGTATGAAATGATTTTTGAGAAGTAAAGGGCTTGACGGATCTTTTCAATCAACTCAGCCTTGTCTCCTTCAAAGTTGAAGGCAGCTGGTTTTGGAAGAACCTTGCTTGCATGCACACGTTCTTCTTTGTAAGTTGAAATGTAACGTGCAAATACTGACTCAGTGATTAGTGACAATGGCACACCAAGGTCAAGTGATGATTGGCTAGTCCATTTACCAGTTCCCTTGTTACCTGCAGCATCAAGGATGTAGTCTACGATTGGCCCATCTTGACCTTCATCGTCTTTACGGCTCAAGATATCAGCTGTGATTTCGATTAAGTAGCTGTCCAATTCACCCTTGTTCCACTCAGTAAAGATTTCAGCCATATCTTCTGCAGAAAGGCCTAGCAAGTGTTGCATCAAGTCATAGCTTTCTGCGATCAATTGCATGTCACCATACTCGATACCGTTGTGGACCATCTTCACATAGTGACCAGCTCCATCAGGACCGATGTAAGTCACACATGGTTTGCCATCTTCTGGTGCTTTAGCTGAGATTTCTTCAAGAACATCCGCAACCAATTCGTATGCTTCTTTTTGTCCACCAGGCATGATAGAAGGACCTTCAAGGGCACCTTTTTCACCACCAGAAACTCCAGTACCGATAAAGTTGATACCTGAGTTTGCCAATTCTTCATTACGACGGATGGTATCTTTGTAGAAAGTGTTTCCTCCGTCGATCAAGATATCACCTTTGTCAAGGTGTGGAAGAAGGGCTTGAATTGTAGCATCTGTACCAGGTCCAGCTTGAACCATGAGCATGATACGACGAGGTTTTTCGATTGAGTTTACAAAACTTTCAACGTCATAGCTTGGTACAAAGTTCTTTTCAGGATGGCAAGCAATTACATCTTCAGTTTTTTCTTTACTACGGTTGTAAATAGCAACTGTGTAACCACGAGATTCAATATTAAGGGCAAGGTTACGACCCATTACGGCCATACCAACAACACCAAAGTTAGCTTTTGTCATTTGACACTCCTCTTGTTTAATTTGTTTTATTTTATCATTTTTACTTTTGAAAAGAAAGAATTTTGTAACGACTGCTTAGTAGTCCAAGTCATCCGCATGTCCAGAACCATTTCCAACAAAGTATCCTGTCTTACAGTTAAGGGTAAAGAGATAGGTTCCATCTGGTTTGTAGAGGTTGTAATAACCATTGCCATTAACGATATTAACACGCTCAAGGATATATTGGTTACCAGTGATATAACCACGTGAACGTGAAGTCGCTAGAATTTGTTCTAAGACACCATCCGCGAAATCCCAGGCAGAATTATTGCTATCATCAATAGCAGACTGGTTATAAGAAACACGACTCGCACTTCTTTGAACAGCAACTCCTGCACTTGACACACCCATATTGACTTCACTGCGGGTACTTCTAGTTTCAGTTGAGGCAGTATTTGAACTACTTGGGCTTGTCTCACTAGCAGTATTTTCACTTGCTTGACTAGAGCTTGAGCTGCTAGTTTCACTTGAACTTGAGCTTGAAGCACTTGTTTGCTGGCTCTTACCAAGACTGATAGCCTTATCTAGAACTTTATCAAGCTCCGTATTTCCAGTTTTAATATCTGTAAATTTAGCATCCGATTTAGCTTTAGCGTTAGTATCCAAGACACCATCCACAATAGCTGGCTTCTCAAATTGAGCATTGACATCTTGAATGGCCTTGATTTGAGTTGCTAGGCTATCATACTTAGATTTTGCAAGCGTATATTCACGACTACCTTCTAGCTTATCAAGCAAGGTTTTCAGTTGACTCAGCTTATCAAACTGGCTATTCTTCAGAGCCGTTTTGTTGCTATCTGTATAGAAGGCATCATATAAATTATTGAATTCTTCTGCATCTGACTGTGTATTTGTAGTTGATTGAGAAGTTTGGATTTCCTTGGTCGAACGAGCCACTTGACGATAAACATAATAACCAGTTCCAAGGATAAGAACCACTAATGCGGCTAGAATACCGTAAAGCACCCATTTCTTCTTACTGTTTCCATCTTCATTATCTGATACTCGAGAACGTGTGAGAGCCTCTTCCGCTCCTACCAATGGTACTTCTTCAGTCTCAAATTCTTCGACAAGAGGAGCTTCTGAAACTCGTGTTAATTCTAAATCATCAAACTGACTCAATTCATCTTCTGGAGCTGGAGAAGTTACTCCCGTTTCCTCACGAAGCTCTTGAAGCAAATTATCCAGAGTCTGAGTCTCCTCTACCTCTTCTTTTTCAACTAGATCATCCTTGCTAAACTGACGTGTTTCAAACTTATCTGCTTCAATTTCATCTTTATGTTGTTTCACATACTTGTCCAAGATAGAATCTCCAGGCAACACACCTGCTTCCACCTCTTCATTTTTTCGCATGGCTTCTCCAACCGTTAGCTCTTTGGCATCATCAAAATCAAATTGCGCTTCTTTATGTTCTGTTTTATGACGATTCCGTCTTTTCTTACTCATGAGTTTTTCCTTTCTACTTTACTTCTTGTCGTTTCACACGCTGACCAAAATATTGATACAAATCAACTTTTAAAGTTCCATTGTACAACTTACGTTTCTTATCCGCCTGACTACCGTACTTGGTCTCAAAGGCTTCATCACTGGTTAAGATAAACTTGCTCCACGTTTTCAGCGGTGCAAATACTTGACCCATTTCAGCATAAAGCTTGGTAACTCCTGCATCATCTGACAAGCGTTCACCATAAGGTGGGTTAGAGATAATCACTCCATTTATTTTATCAGAACGCAAATCCTGCACGCGCATCTGCTTAAAGGTAATATCTCCTGCAACTCCTGCTGCCTGAGCATTGGCCTTAGCAATTTCCACCATACGTGCATCGATATCACATCCCATAATATCCAGTTCCAGCTCACGATCCACTTTCTTAGCCGCCTCTGTGCGCACTTCTTGGATCAAGCGATCGCTAATCCAGTTCCACTCCTCAAAGGCAAAGGAACGACGAAGACCAGGAGCCATCTTTCTAGCAATCATAACTGCCTCTATACAGAAAGTTCCTGAACCACAGGTCGGATCAATCAAGGGCTTGTCTGGATACCAGTTAGAGAGTTGCAAAATGGCTGCCGCCATATTTTCCTTGATAGGGGCACCACCTTTTTCCGTACGATAGCCACGTTTAAAGAGACTGGAGCCTGTCGTATCAATCATGACAGTTGCTATGTCTTTCAGAATAGAAACCTCAATCTTAAACTCTGGACCATTCTCCATCAGAGGAACACCTTCTGGGCGGGCGTAGTGTTTCTGCAATTTCTTGACAACGGCCTTCTTTGAAATAGCCTGAACACTGGGTTCATTGTGTAGTTTAGATTTAACACATTTGGCTTTCGAAATCGGAAAACGAGCTCCAAGTGGTAAATAATTTTCCCAATCTAGAGCGAAAACTCCCTGAAACAGCTCTTCAAAAGTCTTAGCTGGGAAAGTTCCTACGATAATCTTGATACGGTCTGCCGCTCGAAGCCAGAGGTTGGTTTCGATGATGGCTTTCGCATCTCCTTGAAAACGAACACGGCCGTTTTCAACCTGACAATCGTAGCCCAATTCTCGCACTTCACGACCAACGACAGCCTCAAGACCCGCTGCAGCAGTAGCGATTAAATTAAATTCTTTTTTCATTTTCAGTCTTATAAGACCTTTCTATATGTCCACTTTAAAAAATGAGGTTGAGAAAGTTTTCTCAGCCCCAACCTATATGCAATTTTCTATAAGCCATGTTTTGTTCCAGAAGTGACTAGGACCACTTCCTTCGATAATCATCTGTCTACCACTAACAACTTACAGCTGATAGCAGTCAGAGTACTACGTTCGTTTCCGTGTACTCCATGCCCCGACCGAAATTTGGGTTGCTAGCTTGAGGGGTTTACCGCGTTCCACTCTCTCTGTTTCCAGAAAGACTCCGTCACTGTGGCACTTTCAAGCCTACTCTGACCTATCCAAGGACTTAGCCATTTCAACTGCCGTAACGATTTCTCGTCCCTAGGCTTATGGTTTCGCCTAGCACAAACACTACAGGCATCACAGCCTGTGCTAGCATGGACTTTCCTCATGAAAAGAAATTCTCCTCACGCGATTATCCAAAAATTGCACTTTTCTAATAAGCTCTTATAAATCAGAGTTATCCAAAATTTGCTTACCAAACACTTCTTTCTCAAGACGATTCAAGCGTTTCAAAATATCAAAATTCGTCATAGAAGTTGTAGCTGTCATTTCAAGCGGTTCTGCTTGAACCGGTGCAGATTCAGGTTTGCGAGACAATTCTTCCTTCAACTCTGCAATTTCTTGACGGAGAGACTTGACTAAGGCAGCATAAGTTTCGTAGTCCTTGATGACATCGTCCAAAAATTCATCAACTTCAACCTTACTATATCCACGGACTTCACGTCCAAACTCTTGCTCAAAAATATCTTTTGCTGAAAAAATAATACTTGCCATCTCTCTCTCCATTCTCGGTTTCTAATAGTATTATTATATAAAAAAAGGCAAACAAAAATCAAGGTCAAAGGCTTACTTTTCAGAAAAATTTTCTGCTAGCTCATTTAAGTCTTCAAACGTTAGCCTTTTTATGCGATAACCTTCCTGATTTTTCATCAAGTTATCCATAAATTTTAGTTTGGTCTCATTTTCTGGGTCATAGAAAAAATAAGCTAAATCAGTATTTTCCAATAAAAATCGTTGGTAATCACGCAGTTGCCCTGTATGTTCATATTTGGGATAGGCATATTTAACAAAATCTACTTGCTTAAATTGGCTAAGTTTAAGCTGATTCGCTGCATTCCAATTGTCCCCGTGCGTTTCAAAATCAAAAATCGTCGCTAGGCTGAAATCATATTCTTCTTTCATTTCATTTGCGACATCCAGAACCCAGGATTCGAATCCCAAGTTCCCTGTAAATACCAGCCATTTAATCCCTTCTTCTGCTAAACTTTCTAAATCACGGCGAATGGCTTTCTTTATAATTTTTAACCTGATATCTTTTTCATTAAAGACACCCAAGTCAAAATTAGAATAGCCCATAATTAAAGCTGTGGTCATTTTTACACCTTTCTTTATATTTTTATGGTATAATAGAGTGATGTTATTGTACCAATAAGGAGAAATATGGTCAACTATCCTCATAAAATTTCATCAAAAAAAAGCCAAACATCCATTTCTCAACCAAAAAATTTCGCAAATCGAGGAATGACTTTTGAAAAGATGATTAACGCGACAAACGACTACTATCTGACGCATGGTATGGCAGTTATCCATAAAAAACCCACGCCTATTCAAATTGTCCGAGTAGACTATCCTCAACGTAGTCGAGCCAAAATTGTAGAAGCCTATTTTAGACAAGCTTCCACAACAGATTACTCTGGCGTGTATAGAGGACATTACATTGACTTTGAAGCCAAGGAAACGCGACAAAAGAATGCTATCCCAATGAAGAACTTCCATCTTCACCAGATTCAACATATGGAACAAGTTCTAGAACAGCAGGGCATTTGCTTCGTACTGCTTCATTTTTCTTCTCAACAAGAAACTTATTTGTTGCCGGCACTTGATTTAATTCGCTTTTATCATCAAGATAAGGGGCAGAAATCAATGCCACTTGGATATATTCAAGAATATGGATATTTGGTTGAACAAGGAGCTTTCCCTCAAATTCCCTATCTCGATATTATCAAAGAACATTTACTAGGTGGTAAAACAAGATGAATAAACAAACTATTCTGCGGTTCTTAAAGTATATTGGAATTACATTCCTCACCTTATTTATCGCACTATTTCTATTAGGTGGAGGTCTTTTCCTCTACTTTGTTAGCAAGGCTCCAGCCTTATCTGAAAGTAAATTAGTTGCGACAACCTCTAGCAAGATTTATGACAATAAAAACGAACTGATTGCTGACTTGGGATCTGAACGTCGCGTAAATGCTCAATCCAATGAAATCCCTACGGATTTGGTCAAGGCTATCGTATCTATCGAAGACCACCGTTTCTTTGATCATAGAGGTGTTGATACCATTCGTATCATGGGGGCAGCATTGAGAAACCTCCAAGGGAAAGGAGGGCTACAAGGGGCTTCGACCTTGACTCAGCAATTGATTAAATTAACTTATTTCTCTACTTCAACTGCTGACCAAACCTTGTCACGTAAAGCCCAAGAAGCTTGGCTGGCCGTTCAACTAGAACAAAAAGCAACCAAGCAAGAAATCCTGACCTACTACATCAACAAAGTCTACATGTCTAACGGTAACTATGGAATGCAAACCGCAGCCGAAAATTACTATGGAAAAGACTTGAAGGATTTAAGCTTACCACAGTTAGCACTCCTAGCCGGAATGCCTCAAGCCCCAAACCAATATGATCCATATTCCCACCCAGAAGCTGCTCTAGAGCGTCGGAACTTAGTACTTTCAGAAATGAAGGGGCAGAAATATATCAGTGCAGAAGATTACGAAAAAGCTATTAATACGCCTATCACTGACGGTCTTCAAAGCTTGAAGTCAGCCAATAGTTACCCAGCTTATATGGACAACTACCTCAAAGAAGTAATCGACCAAGTCGAACAAGAAACGGGCTACAACCTTCTTACCACAGGTATGGAAGTCTATACTAATGTCGACAAAAATGTTCAACAGAGACTTTGGGATGTTTACAATACAGATGAGTACGTTGCTTATCCAGATGATGAACTTCAAGTAGCTTCCACTATCGTGGATGTAACAAATGGTAAAGTCATTGCTCAGTTAGGGGCCCGTCACCAATCAAGTAATGTATCTTTCGGAATCAACCAAGCCGTTGAAACCAATCGTGACTGGGGTTCTACTATGAAACCAATCACTGACTATGCTCCCGCTTTAGAATATGGAGTCTATGACTCTACTTCTTCTATTGTACATGATGTTCCTTATAACTATCCTGGCACTGATACTCCAGTCTACAACTGGGATCATGGCTACTTTGGAAACATTACAATCCAGTATGCTCTTCAACAATCACGAAATGTCACAGCCGTTGAGACTTTGAATAAGGTCGGTCTAGATAGAGCTAAAACCTTCCTTAATGGTCTTGGTATCGACTATCCAAGCATGCATTATGCAAACGCCATTTCAAGTAACACAACTGAATCCAACAAACAGTACGGTGCAAGTAGTGAAAAAATGGCTGCTGCTTATGCCGCCTTTGCTAATGGTGGTATTTACCACAAACCAATGTATATCAATAAAATCGTCTTTAGTGATGGTAGTGAAAAAGAATTTTCTGATGCTGGTACACGAGCTATGAAAGAAACTACTGCCTATATGATGACCGAAATGATGAAAACTGTTTTAGCTTACGGAACCGGACGTGGTGCTTACCTACCATGGCTTCCACAAGCAGGTAAGACAGGTACTTCTAACTATACTGACGACGAAATTGAAAAGTATATCAAGAACACTGGCTACGTAGCTCCAGATGAAATGTTTGTAGGTTATACTCGTAAGTATTCTATGGCTGTATGGACTGGTTACTCAAATCGTTTAACTCCAATTGTTGGAGATGGTTTCCTAGTTGCTGCTAAGGTTTATCGCTCAATGATATCGTATCTATCAGAAGATGACCAACCTGGAGATTGGACGATGCCAGACGGCCTATTCCGAAATGGAGAATTCGTCTTCCAAAATAGTGCCAAGAACACATGGAATAATTCAGTAACACAACAAACACAAACGGTAGAAACTCCAAGCACAACAGCTGAAAGTTCAACTACACAGGCAAGTACGACGGTTGGTCAACAACCACATAATGCTCCAGCAACTGATCCTAACCAAGGACAAGCTGGTCAGGCTGTTCAACCGACACAACCAGTACAACCAACGCCACAAAATCCACAAGTTCAACAGCAACCACAACAGTGAGATGAAAGAAAATCCTGAGAATAAAAACTCAGGATTTTTTCTACAAAAAAATTAACTTCATAATCTTTGAAAGTGAAAAGATGTTTCAACTCATTTTCGATAAACCAAAAGAAGTTAGCGAATAACTAACTTCTTTTTATCTTATTTCACATGTTTTGCAAGTTCTTCTTGCGCTTTTTTATTGGATTCTTCTTTTTCTTTCATCCATTTATCTTGAGCTTTTTGATATTCATCTGCTGTGACTGCCTTGTCTTGAAGTTCAAGATATTTGTATCGAAGCGGATCGCTTGTCCCCTTGTTACCTGCGAAAGCGAAAGGTAAAGTGAATGGTACCATCTTAGACAAGATTGGACGACCTGTACGAGATGTCGTTGGAATGACTAGGGCACTATCTGTCAACCATGCTTGAGCTTCGGCATACTTGTTATACCGTTTTGTAATATCTGTAGTTTCTTCCCCTGCTTCATTGACCATTTTATCATAATCATTGAGACCAACCTTTTTAGCCGCCTCATTATCTTTTCCTGAATCAAATCCTAGGTAAGTTCTCGTATTTTCCCCTACAGAAGGCTTGATGACATCAAGATAAGTTGATGGATCTGAGAAGTCTGGTCCCCATCCAACGTTATCAGAAAGATCCCAATCCTCACCAGCAGCAGTTTGTGCAAATAAAGTAACATTCAATAAATCATCTTTTTGTAATTGTTGAATATCAATAACCACATTATCAGATCCTAAAGTTGCTTCCAAGGATTGTTTCATAGATTGGACACGCTGAACTTTTGTAGTTGCTGTTTGGTCAACAGGCATGTCTAGGTGAATTGGGAACTGTACTCCTTCTGCCTGAAGAGCAGTCTTAGCCTTAGCAAATTCTGCCTTGGCTTTCTCTGGATTATAGAGACCATCTTGAGCATCAGCAAGGTTCACATCCTTCCATTCATCCCCGTAAGTCACCAATTTTTCTTTGACCATGTCACCAAAGTTTTTTCCATCTGCTTGAACAAATGTTGGTGGAACAAAGATATTACGTAAGATTTTACTTGCTCCAGTTTGTCCATTTAGCTGAGAAGCATAGGCTGTACGGTCAAAACCAAAGGCAATAGCCTGACGGAAATCCTTGTTTAAGAGAGCCTTTTTAGTAGATGTCTTTTGTTCGTCGCTAGTCTTAGAAGTATATTTATAGGACTGACGATCAATATTTGTACCAACTAGATAAGTCGTAGAGTCTTGTTGGGTATAGACAATATTGTCCTTCATCGTTTTTTCAAGTTCTGCGAAACTTGCACTTGTTGGATAGAGACGAGCTGCTGAAAGGCTACCGTCTTTAAAGTTTTCTGCAGGTTTACTAGTATCTTGACCGTCCCAGAATGACAATTTAACTTTATCAATATGGACATTGTCCTTATCCCAGTAGTTAGGATTTTTCGCAAATTCAACAGTAGATTTGGTTACAATGGATTTCAACAAATAAGGGCCATTATACAAGATACTACTTGGATCCGTAGCTTTGGCAAAATCATCCCCTTTTGAATTCAAAAACTCTTCATTAACTGGTGCTAAGACACCCATTGTTGTTTTAGAATTCCAAAAACTCTCAGGTTTGTTCAAAGTATATTGTAGTGTTTGATCGTCAAGTGCTTTGATCCCAACTTGAGAGAAATCTTTATTTTCCCCTTTAGCATAAGCATCCAGTCCTTTGATTGAATCCTGTACCAAGTATAGGGCTTCTGATTTCTTATCTGTTGCATATTTAAGACCTGTCACAAAGTCTTGAGCCTTAACAGGAGCATACTCTTCTCCCTCAGATGTGTACCACTTGGCATCCTGACGAATCTTATAAGTATAAGTCAAGCCATCCTTAGAAACTGACCAGTCCTCTGCCATTGAGGGAATAAGGTTCCCGTATTTATCATTTTCAAGCAATCCATCAATCACATTACTAGTAATGTCAGCAGTCGCTGCCTTACCAGTTGTTAAGTAGTTGAGATTATCTGGGTCTGTCTCGTAGGTAAATGCAAAAGTCTGCTCACCTTTAGCACCAGAACCACCAGAACAAGCCGCTAAGACACCTGCAGCTAATAAAGTTACTCCCGCAAGAGCCAATACTTTCCTTGTTTTCATAGTATTCTCCTTTGTTTTTCTATCCATTATAGACCCTTTTCCAAACATTGTCAACAGAATTTTCAGAATCTTTGAAAATTATTTTTTAAACATTAAGTTTGCAAAAATATGAATAATAACAAAAAAACCTCAACTACATTAGGTAGTCGAGGAATGATCAATCATATTTCTAAAAAGCAGTTGATTAGTAGTTTTGGTTGTTTAATCTAACTCATTTCTTACACACTGCAAAGCTGTTGTCATGAGAATATTATATCTATTATTTTCGTGGGGAGTTCATTAACGACCAGGATTCAAATTAGTTAATATCACTTTTTACTTCTTGTTTATAAAATTCTTTCAAGGCATCTTGCCAAGTTGGAATAACAAATCCAGTAGCTTTAGCTTTAGCCAGACTCATTGTTGAGTTTAACGGACGTTTAGCTTTTGCTGGAAATTGACTTGAATCTACTGGCTTGATTTCCACATCTGTATCTTTCAAAATTTCAACTGCAAAATCATACCAAGTTGTGTCTTCTGTTGCGTCATTCGATAAATGATAGTAACCAAATTCCTTGCAATTTTCAGCTAGATAAGTCATAAATTCAGCCAAGGTACGAGTCCAAGTTGGGCGACCATGCTGGTCATTTACAACCGTTAATGTCTTATGAGTTTTCGCAAGGTTTTGCATCGTAAAAACAAAGTTTTTACCGTAATTTCCAAATACCCAGGCAGTACGGATAATATAGAAATTAGACACATACTTCTCAACTAACTCTTCTCCCATGCGCTTTGTACGTCCATATTCTGTCTGTGGATCTGGTCGATCATCAACTTCCCACTCTTCTCCAACTGGTTTCTTACCGTCAAAGACATAGTCGGTGGAAATATAAACTAGGGTTGCACCATGCTTTTCAGATGCTTTTGCGACATTTTCTGTCCCCGTAACATTGATAGCAAAGTCTAATTCTTTCCCTTCATCCTCTGCTGCATCAACAGCGGTGTAGGCAGCACAGTGGTATACTAAAGTCGGTTTAACTTCTTCGAAAACTTTCTCAACCATTTCTTCATTTGTAATATCCATCTCAGCCACATCTACTGCTACGTATTCTTCATTACGCTCATCTAATAAATAACGAAGTTCAGTTCCTAATTGGCCTTTTGCTCCTGTAATTAAAATCATCTCTACACCTTCCTAATCTGTAACTCTTCCCACTATAGCAATAAAAAGCAACTATTTCCTGCTTTTTATAATTTGATAATCTCCTGAGTTTTAGCATAATTGGCTTCAACAGCTTCTTTCTCTGCTTTCCACCATTCTTGGTTATCTGTATACCACTTGATTGTTTCCTTGAGACCAGATTCAAAATTAGTGAATTCTGGTTTCCAGCCTAATTCATCACGGAGCTTACTAGCGTCAATTGCATAGCGGAGGTCATGTCCTGCACGGTCAGTTACATGATCATAGGCATCTGCATCTTGGCCCATTTCCTTAAGGATAAGTTCCAAAACTTCCTTGTTGTTCTTCTCACCATCAGCCCCGATTAAGTAAGTTTCACCGATTTGACCTTTTGTCAAGATTGTCCAAACTCCCGAAGAATGATCATTGGTATGAATCCAGTCACGAACATTCTTACCTTCACCATAAAGTTTTGGCTTAATTCCACTTAGGATGTTGGTAATCTGACGTGGGATGAATTTTTCAATGTGTTGATAAGGACCGTAGTTATTTGAACAGTTAGAAATCGTTGCCTTGACACCAAATGATCGTACCCAGGCTTTTACAATCAAGTCTGAAGCGGCCTTGGTTGATGAGTATGGAGAGCTAGGATTGTATTTGGTATCAGCAGTAAATTTCTCACCTGGACCTTCACCATATCCTGGCAAATCCTCACGGAGAGGGAGATCCCCATAAACTTCATCTGTAGACACATGGTGGAAGCGAATATTATATTTGCGAGCTGCTTCCAAAAGAGTATAGGTTCCGATGAAGTTAGTATGTATAAACGGTGATGGATCATTCAGTGAATTGTCATTGTGACTTTCCGCTGCATAATGAACGATAGCATCTGCTTGAACAGCCAACTTGTCTACCAACTCCGCATCAGCAATATCTCCAACAACCAACTCAACACGATCACCTAAAATTTTTTCAATATTAGCGCGATTTCCAGCATAAGTCAACTTGTCTAATACTGTCACGTGAACATCTGGAAAGTTCTTGTAAACATAATGAACAAAGTTAGAACCGATAAAACCTGCTCCACCTGTCACGATAATTTTTTTGTATTCAGTCATAGTCTTTCCTTTTTTACAAATCTTCTTTTTTCAAAGGTTTTACATCCTTAAGTAGTGGATGATTTTTATCTGCTTCTGAAACCTCTGCTTCAGCAAGATTGGCCCACTCAATTCCTAATTCTGGATCTGCATAATTGACAAAGGCATATTTAGGTTTCAAATCTAATGCCCAATAATCGTTGACCAGATAGCTATAAGAGACTGTATCTGATAGAACCTGAAATCCATTAGCCACACCACGGGGAACAAAGATACCCTTACTTGCATCAATTACTGTTTGATAGGTATTTCCGAAAGTTTCGCCCTCGCGTAGATCAACCCAAGAACCCAGAACCTTCCCACCATCTGCTACAGAAATGTACTTATCCCAAGGTTCTGCGTGTAGACCACGGAGAACATTTTTACGTGAGAAGGATACATTATTTTGTAATTTTCCTTCTGTAAAGAAATACTCTGGGAAACCAAGAGGGAGCATTTTTTCCTTTTGGAAATTTTCTTTGAACCAGCCACGATTATCACCATGAACAGGGATATCAAATTCTAACATACCTGGAATAGCTTCGACATTGCGAACCGCAAGCGTCTTACCGAAAAAATTATCTGTCATCTATTCTTCTCCAATCAAACGGAGCAAATATTGTCCGTATTCATTTTTCTTAAGAGGTTGTGCTAACTTTAATACATCCTCACGGCTGATATAACCCATACGATAAGCAATCTCTTCTAAGTTTGCCACTTGAACATTTTGCATCCGTTGCACTGTCTCAATGTACTGTGACGCCTCTAATAAACTTTCATGAGTTCCAGTATCTAACCAAGCAAAACCACGCCCCATTAGCTCAACTGATAAGTCTCCACGTTCTAGATATGCTTTGTTTACGTCTGTAATTTCCAATTCACCACGAGGGCTTGGTTTAATATTTTTTGAAATTTCTACAACATCATTATCATAGAAATAAAGGCCGGTCACTGCATAATTGGAACGAGGATGTTCTGGTTTTTCCTCAATAGAAATAGCATTCATCTCCTCATCAAATTCCACAACACCAAATCTTTCAGGATCCTTAACTTGATATCCAAAAACAGTTGCACCTTTCTCCTTATTAGCAGCCTTCTGAAGCATTTTAGATAGACCAGGACCATAGTAAATATTATCTCCTAAAATTAGGGCGACACTGTCATTTCCAATAAATTTTTCACCGATAATGAAGGCCTGAGCCAATCCATCTGGACTAGGTTGTTCCGCATAAGAAAGATTAATTCCCAACTCCGAACCATCTTGAAGCAGCTCTTTAAAACGAGGTAAATCATGAGGAGTCGAGATAATTAAAATATCTTTGATACCAGCTAACATGAGTGTCGATAGAGGATAATAAATCATGGGTTTATCATAAACCGGCATCAGTTGTTTGGATATAGCACGAGTCAAAGGATACAAGCGAGTTCCTGAACCTCCTGCAAGGATAATACCTTTCATAATCGAACTACCTTTCTATATTAAATTAGAATTTTTCTAATTAGTAATCAGAGACAAATGATACATTACTTAGTGAATTTAAACTAAGTATTTAGTTAGTTTCTCTAAAGCTATTTTCAAATAATATCCTGATCTTATATTATTTCCTACCTTTTGTGCATTTTCTACTAACTCTTGATATTCTTCTTCCGAAATATTATTGATTGTTTCTTGTATGTCAAACAAAGAATCAACTGTGATACCACAATTATTCTTTAAGACAAAATGAGACAAAGCAGATTCCTTCCAAACAATGATAGGGAAACCAGAAGCCAAATAAAGTGACGCTTTATGAGAATTGTTATAGCGTAGATACTCTCCAAAAAATCCACTACAAGTCTCAGAACTGTCACCATCCCAAACTAAACCAAAACTTCCTTCCAATACTGATGGAAGTTCATCTGGAAGAAATGAACCAAAGTAGGTTTCATTAGATAACTTCCTAGACTCATCAAATCCAACACCATATAAATTAAATTGTGGTTCTATAGGTAATGAGTATAGATATGCTGCTTTATCTTGTGATAAATTTCCTGCAACAATTATTGGTTGTTCTTTTCTTAAACTAGTTTTTTCTATAAAATCTGGAATTAAATAATCAAAGATTTCTAAATTAGTAATTTTTTCTCCAAGAACTCCTTTATTGACTAATACTCCTTTCATTACTTTATTATGAGCAATAATACCATTTACATAATGTAAAGAAGATCCCTCCGTAATTTTCATACGTAATTTCATTCTAAAAGGTAATGTTTCATCATTTACAAAACGTAATGTTTCTAAATCATGAATCAGGAAATAGATTTTAATACCTTTTTTTCTAAGGGATTTTAGTAAATTACTAAATAGTAAGGAATGGTGTAATAATGGAAATTGGATAACAATCTCATCGCCTCTTTTTAAAAGTTTGAATGCTTTTGATAGTGCTTGATATTTATGTATCTGTGCCTTGAGTACATTCATTTTATACCAATCATCAACCAATACTCTTAAAGGGATATATCCCAACTCATTTAACACAGTTTCAACATCATTACGTGCCTTATTGCCAGCATTTTTTTGGTTAACATCATTTAAAAATTCTTCTTTTAAGTAGTATTTCATATTTTACCTTTCATTTTTCAAAAGATGACTTTTCTGGATAGCGTTCTTCTAATAATTTTTTGAAAAGTATAATACTTCTTTCATCAATATTAATATTATCATTCACACATAGTAGTTTTCGCTTTTTATTTCCAAAAATCTTCTTCAGCTTATCAATTTGATTTAGCTCAATTGATTCACCCATATTTTTTGAAATCGGATAAAACTCATTACTTTCAATTTGCCAGTGCTGACAAATATACTGATTCACATCCACCCCATAATTTCTGAATTGATTCCGTGATGTTCTATCTAATACCTCCTCCTCAATCTCCCAAAGATGAGCTAAAGTGCTCTTTTTCATTGGAACTGGAAGATGCTGATTTACATATCCTGTAGGCCCCCAGGGAAGTAATAAGATATTCTTCATTATTAAAGTACCATATCTATAATTAAAAAATTTCCAAGGAGAAGACTTTAAGGCTTGCTTTTTGGGGAAATGACGATAAATTAACTCAACATTATTATGATAAGTGTTTGTATACGACGACCATGGAACTAAAGCATCGTAAACTGCTAAAAGCTTCGGTTGATTATTTTTGAAGAAATCTGAAGGTTTTACATCTTTTATCAAATACATGTCATCGTTAAAATAAATAAAATTCTCAGACAATCCTTCAATTCTATGAAGATTTAACTCAATAGCCGCTGAATTAAAAGTTGGAAGATAGGATGCTGGAATAAATTCCTTATGTGATATAAATCTCAACTTTGGATGACTAAGATTCAGCCAACTAGGTTTTTGACCATTCGTAATTAAATAAATATTATTGACCCACGGCGCATGTCTCTCAATCATACGAAACCAATACTGAAAAATTCCATATTCACGATAACGCTGTTCACCATCTGCGTCTACATTTAACGATTCCTTTTGACTAGTTACTCTTTGTTTTTCCTTAATAAAGTTAGGATCACTTCCATCTACCCAGAGAACAACGATATCAATCTTTTCTTGTGTCATTGTGAAAACTCTTCTTCTACAACATTCAAGGCACGTTCAATGACCACATGCATGTCGTAATATTTATAATCAGCCAAACGTCCACAGAAAATGACCTTATCGTTCTGTGCTGCTTCTTCTTGATATTTAGCAAACATAGCATTGTTTCTCTCATCATTGATTGGATAATAAGGTTCATCTCCACGTTTCCAATCAGCTGGGTATTCACGAGTAATAACCGTTTTGTCCTGAGTACCATACTCAAAGTGTTTATGCTCAATAATGCGAGTATAAGGAATTTCACGTTCTGTATAATTCACAACTGCATTTCCTTGATAATTTTCCTCATCTAGAACTTCATGCTCAAAACGAAGACTACGGTATTCTAACTCACCATGTTTATAATCAAAGTATTGGTCAATCATCCCTGTAAAGACAACTTTTTCAGCAGAAGTCTCTAATTCTTGACGATTGGCAAAAAAGTCAACGCCGAGTTCTACTTCTACATCTTTCAGCATATTTTCGATGATAACGTTGTACCCCCCAATTGGAATTCCTTGGTAACGGTCATTGAAGTAGTTATTATCAAAAGTCAAACGAACTGGTAGACGTTTAATGATAAATGGTGGGAGGTCTGTCGCAGAACGTCCCCATTGCTTTTCAGTATATCCTTTAATCAATTTTTCATAAATATCTGGACCGATCAATTTGATAGCCTGTTCTTCCAAGTTTTTAGGTTCAACGTCCTGCATATGTGCTGTTTGTTCAGCAATCTTATCTTTGACTTCTTGAGGAGTTTTTGTCCCCCACATAGCATAAAAGGTATTCATATTGAAAGGTAGATTATAAAGACTGCCCTTGTAATTAGCGACAGGTGAGTTGATATAGTTGTTAAATTCAGCAAATTGATTCACATAATCCCAGACTTTCTTGTTAGAAGTATGGAAGATATGGGCACCATATTTATGAACATTAACACCTTCTACATTCTCGCAGTATATATTCCCACCAATATGGTCACGTTTATCAATAACTTTTACTTTTTTTCCACGCTTGGTTGCTTCATAAGCAAAAATTGCTCCAGACAGACCAGCACCAACGATTAGATAGTCGTACATAATACACCCCTTTATTTTTTTAATAATTGTTGTTTTAACTCATTTGGATTTATTACCTTTAAGATTAAGATCAAGCTGGCATAAATTATTGCTCCTAGAACAGCATACAGTCCCACATTAATCATCGGTGATACATTTAGGAATTTTTTTATAAACAACAAAATACCATACATAACTCCAGATGAGATTATAATTTTGATCAATGAACCTAGAATGGGCACCTCTCTCAAATAAGAACGAGTATAGAATAACTGTATCCCCCAAACTAATGCCTCTGTTAAAACAGACACAATGGCCGCACCTATATAGCCCAACTTTGGAAGCAAGATAAGATTTAATCCTACACTAACAATAGCAGGAATTGTTGTTGACAGCATAAACTCTTTATTCTTATTATGAGGTATTAAGATTTGAATACCCATAATATTGGTCCAACCAATAAAGAACATTCTAAAAATCATAATGGCTATCGCATAACGTGCCTCTTGAAAATCTTGCCCCAGGAAAAAATTTACAAAATCATCATTTACGATTAACATCCCTGCCATAATAGGGAAAATTACCAAATTATAAATCAGAAATGACATCTCATGCATCTTGTTAACTGCTTTATGATCTCCTGAGGATAAAAGTTTTGAAACTCGTGGTAACATAACACTACCCAATGAAGTTACTAGAGTTAATAAAATATTAATAAGTTTCAAAGCTTGGTCATAAATACCTACATCTCTTGTTGAAGCAAGAGCTCCAAGCATAGTGCTATCTAATGTTACATAAAGCGATATAGCAATCTGAGGTAAGAACAATAAGATGACTGGCTTCAAATGCCTTTTAGCATACATTAAATCAAAGTATGGTTTACCAATAAACTCTCTTGCTGGTATCCACATACTTAATTGTCCCAACAATTCAAAAGTCGTCAGAAAAAAAACATATAAATATAGGTCGTTTACTGATCTTATGAATAGAAAGATAGAAATAACACCAGCTAATTTCACCGTAATATTTCTTACTGTAATCTTTCGAAAATCCTCTAAACCTTGAAATAACCAAGAAATATCTAGAGCTTTAGAAAGCAAACTAAAACCTAGAATATAGGCCACAGGATTTTTCATAGCAGGTAAAGTCAGGCATAACAAAACATACAGTACAAAAGAACAAATAGCTGCACCTAGCTGTAAAGTATAAATTCCCCAAAAATTCTTACGAATTATTGTTCGATTACCAGAAATCTCCTTTGTCCCATAGTTGGCTACTCCTAAAGCAGCTAACAAAACAAAATAGGCAACAATGGAGTTGAAGAAGCTATAGGTTCCTAAATCATCTGAAGAAAATACTCTCGTAACGTATGGGGTTGTGATGATAGGCAGTATTATGAGTAATAGCTGATAAGAAAGATTATAAGCATAATTTTTTAGAACTTTCATAGTTTTACAATTCTCTTATTTCCTTATTTTGAACATCATACAAATTAGCAAAAATAGTAAACATAAAAATATTGTATCCTGGTCTTATCCAGAAAGCTTCAATCATACAGTTAATTGTAATAAGAGATAACAAGGCTAGAAATAAAAACTTTTTTTGTTTATAAACTTTTTTTGAAGCAAACACATAAATCAATACTAGTAATACAACAGGAATTAATCCGTAATAAAATAACATTTGGATATAAGAGGAATCAACATAGTTATAACTATGAACCGACTCAGTAGTCCCTCCGTAGCCAATAAACTTTACTCCAGCTTTACCAAATAAAGGTAAACCATATGTATCCAGTGCATTTTTACCTAAAAACAATCTCATACTAAACAGATTATTTAAATTCACATAGAACGAAGAAGACCATGTGAAAAAGTAGGAAACATAAAACATGAAAGCAGAAAAAATAAGAGCAAAATATGGCATTATACTGTATACTCTATATTTTCTTTCTTTAGTGTAATACATGATTATGAAAATCAAAGTTGCAGCAAGTATAGATAATACATTTAGTCGCGCATCACAAAATTTTAGTATAAAAAATGCTAAAGATAATCCTACAATCGTTCTCAAAAATATATATTTTTCTCTAAGTAAGTAACCCCAAGCAATAAATAAATAAAAACAGTGAGAAGCAAAATCAGTTGGATAAATAAATCCAAATGAATTTCTAACTACTAAACTAGAGGAGCGGATTTGAGCAAATTGTAAATTAGGTACTACTCCTAAAATTGAAAGTAGAAAGATTAACAAAACAATTGTACCTGATACACCCACATATGTTTTCAAAACTACATCAACATCTACTTGGTACAATAGTATAATCAACAATGAATAAAGAAGAAAATTGGTCCCACCTGTACGTAAAAATACTATAATACTTGTCAGTATCAACAAGATACTGGATACAATATAAAATGAACTAAATTTTTTTATAAATAAAAATCTAAAAATCAATAATAAAACTACACATATTAATAAAACCACAGGAATATTAGGTAGTGTCCTATTTAACATTGTAGTCGTAATAGTATCATATCCAGTAATTATGGTCAGTACAAAAATAACCAAAAGGTTCTCAAATTTAATTTTTAACATAATATCCTTTTTACTGTTAATGCTTATAGCCAGAATTATTTAAAAGCAATCTTGCGTAAGATTGGATTCATTTTCATTTTTTCAATAAATATAACGATCTGAAATTTTTTTCTGGTGAGAAGATCAATGCTCAATCTCCGAAGAAATAAAGAAAAGTTTCTTTGTCTCAACAACTCCTTATAAGATCCAATAATTTGCTCTCCATTATTCAAAAAAATACTTTCAAATGCCTCATTATCAACTAAAGATTGTAATAATTCTATTTTTTTTTGTCTTCTCAACTTTAAATTTGAAATTTGAAAAGCTGCACTGACAACTATTTTAGTCTTAATTTCTTGAATTAATGTGGCATCTTCTAATTGGAACTGTTCAAGCAATTTATGTAATTCTTGAAGTTCCTCTAATTGAATTTCAATTCTCCTAGGATGAAAACTGGTTAATGCTGAACCATTTCTACCAGCAATATAATTATAGAGTGTCGAATCAATAAATAGAATAGTATTTAAATGTCGATAAACTTGAAAATTGAATAAAGTATCTTCTCCTATTTGTTTATTAGGAAACCTAATATCATGCTTTAAAATAAATGTCTTGTTATAGATTCTTGACCAAACATTATACATCATATCAGTTTTGAATAATTCTATAAATTCATTTCTAAATTCATTCTTTCTAAGAAGACCACAATGTGTATAAAAATGAGGGCGACAAGACAATACAGTATTCTTATTTTCTTTAATTTCATTGTAGCCAAAACAAAGAACATCCCATTTTTGTTTTAAATTAGAAGAAATCTTATCAAAGAAATTATATGACAAAAAATCATCCGGATCCATAAAATATAAATAATTTCCCTTTGATAAAGAAATACCTAAATTCCTAGCTTCTGCCACTCCGTTATTTTCGATGTGACTAACAAAAACATTTGAAAAATTACTTTGGTACTCATCACAAATCGCACCACTTTTATCACTTGAACCATCATTAATTAGCAGAATTTCATATGTGATTGATGACGGTTGCAAAAGTATTGAATCTAGACCCCTTCTTAAATAATTTTCAACATTATATACTGGAATAATAATGCTCAAATCTATATTATTCATTTACTCTTCATCCTTAACTTATGTCGAATAAAACCTAATGTCCATTTTTCTCTCTTAAACTTCTTTAAAAATGTTGACTTAACATATTCCCAATAAAATCTATTATTTGTTACTTTTTCAATCTCTTGTATAGAAATTTTATCTCCAACGACTAGTCGGTTAGGTATAACATAAAATGAATCGACAACCTCAAACTCTGGACATTCAATCGTCCTTTTTTGGAAATGTACATATAATGGATGTTTAACGACTAGCTTATTGTCTTTAATTTCAATACTCTCAAGTCCATTCTTTTCTGACCAAAAATAATAGCGTTTAGGTTCATTTTCACCATATTCTCGAAATGAGAAATGACTAATATCGATATCATGAAAGAATTTATCTTGCAGTTGTTTGAAATTACTTTTTTCAAAAATCTTTTGGATACCATCTGCTTCATCAAAAATAAAAGTTTGCTCATTAGTGAAGACATTATGATAATCTAATCGATAGTTTAAACCTCTACCAGACATGAATACATGATTAACTTCTTGTGAATTTTTAAATATTTGGAGGTGACCAAAAAGACCATATCGAGCATAATCATTCTCAAAAAAGCTATGCTTTTCCAGAAATTGATAAATATCACCAAGTAAGACATCTGTATCACAAAATCCCCAGTAATCATACTCTTTTAATTCTTCTTCAAAAATAAGCCCGTAGGCAGCCCTATAGTCACATAATTTATACGGAGTTTTGAGAGAAATTTCAAAATCAAATTTAGACTGTACTTTTTTTCTTAAATCATCAAACGAAAGAGTCTTAAATTCAATATTATCAGCGTTTAAAACTTCAAATTGGTCAACATTTTGATCAGTATAAATTAAGAAATCAATCTTTTGATTACGTTTAGCGGTCAACAAAAAATAAGGGAAAAACTTTGGAAGTTTTCCAAAATATGGAATAATGAGTCTTATCTTTTTCATTTACTTAAATCCTCTCCGCCCTTATTCAACCAGGTAACAACATTAAAATAGCGATGATACGTTTTCAAGTCGATGCCAACATGTCCTTGCTTTTCAGCTGATTTGAAATGAACTAGGGAAGGTAAATCACTATAATTCTTAGAAGAGAAGATAACCTTACTCTTGTATGAAAGCTCTTCAAACTCTTTCATCAACTCATAAGTGCAGGCATCATTATCATTGAACTTGAAATATAGATTATCCCAATGCATTCTCTTCAAACGACGGTTCCATTTTTGAGTTGCTTCTTTCTCATCTGCATAATGTAAGAAATGTAATTCGATATCGTCTAAAAGGGCAAGTGGATAAGCATTATCAAAGTCTTTAATGTATTTCGATTCCTTAACAAATTTCAAGGGGATATTTCCACTCAAATAGTGTTTTAAATTCTTGAGCATCTTGATGTAATCAGGAGAGAAAACAAACATCCCTACAAATGGCGTTTGATAAGGTAAGCCCAATTCCTGATAGACTTTTCCAGCCCAACAATTATCACAAATGATAGTAAAATTTTTATTCCTAAGTCTTCTTCTAGGAATAAAATTAGTAATTGGGTATACAATTGGTTTTAATTTATTCTTAATTTTTTCAATATTCATCTTAGTATTTCTTATATAGCTCTGAGAAATTACGAATATAACTTTGTAATGAGAAAAGTTCTTTTTGACGTTTGACCGATGCCTTGCCAAATTGCTCTCTCTTCTCAGTCTTCTCAACTAATTCTTGAATGACCTTCGACAATTCTGTAGGCTGATTTGGAGTGGCTAGGAGACCGTTTGCCCCCTCCTTAACCATTTCACAGACACCACCATGACGATAACCAACTACAGGTTTGCCACAAGCCATAGATTCGAGGACTACTGTTGGTAGAGGATCTGGATTGGTACTTGGTAATACAAAGATATCAAACATATTATAGAGCTCTGTCGTCTTACTATAATAGTCGATACGCTTGATTTGTCTAGCTACTGGTAAGTCTGATATAGCTTTTTCCAACTCATCAACACGCCACTCTTCACCCTCAAATGCACTACCAGCCAAAAAGGCAACTACTTTTGGATTAGCCTTCAAAATTGGAGCCACAGCTTCTAAAAAGTCGCCTTGTCCTTTCCAGGCATTAACTCGACCAATCATACCGATGACAAGAGAATCTTTTGCGATACCAAACTGTTCACGGGTGGCGTTGGCATCCATTTCATGATAGACGGCATTGTCAACGCCATTATAGATAACTTGAACTTGTCCATTTTTTACAAAGCGAGACTGCTTGACGTGGTTAGCTACAGCATTTGAAACCGTCACAATCGTATCAGCATAACGTCCCATCAAAAAGTTGATGAAATCTGAGATTGCTTTTGGTTTCACAATAATTTCATGCACATGCCAAATTAAAGGAAGTTTCAATTTACGTTTGAGATAAATCCCCTCAAGTACTGCAGTAGTATTGTTGTGAAGGAGAGTAATTCCATTTTCCTTAGCGTATTTGGAGATTTTCTTTGAATAACGATTATATGAGCCAAAATACTCAAGAATCCCCTTAGGATTAAAATATTTACGACGCAAGATTGGATAATCGATAACTCTAACTTTAGCACCAACACTCTCCAATGCACCCACTAAGACACCATCATTGGGTAAAATAACGTGTACTTCAAATTCGTCTTTATTCAAACCTTTAATAAGCTCCAACAAAACCTTGTCAGCGCCATACATTTCGGCACCAGCGTGGAGATATAAAATTTTCTGCATTTCTAACCTTTAAATAATTTCTCGTAGTCTGTAACAATCTTTTCCCAAGTGAAAGCATCCGCAATTCTCTGATTTGATTGTCTATCTAACTCATCAATCATTTTTGCATCGAATTGTTCAACTTTCTCGATTACTTGTGAAAGCTCATCTTTTTTCCAATAAATCGCACTTTGCTCCCCAACTTCTCGGTTAAAACCAACATCTAGCAACAAATTCAGTTTTGTTGATGCTAGAGCTTCTAGTAGAGAAGGGTTTGTCCCCCCAACCTCATGCCCATGGAAATAGGCAAAAGCATTTTCACGAATGTACTTGAGCAACTCTTGGTCATAGACTGTACCGACAAATTTGACCCTAGGATCTTTATCAAAACCAGTATCCTGTAACAACTGATCGTAAAATTTATTCTGCTCCACATTTGTGATGAGGACAAAGTCCTTCTTGGACTTGGACTTGATAAATTCACGAATCATGGTTTCGTAGTTGTTTTCAGGGACGAATCGTCCCACCACTAGATAATAACCATTTTCGTTAATTCCTTTTTCCTGATACCAGTTCCGAACCTTTGTGTCTTCTGCTTTCAGATTTGAAGGAGCAGTATCAGTACCATAGGCAATATAGGTGGTCTCTGGTTGATACTGTTTATAGTCCTCCTGAATATATTGTTCAATATTTTTGCTATCGCATACCAGTAAATCAGCATGCTTGACCATGAGTTTCTCTGAAAATTTCCAGTACTTACGAACTGGCATGCTCCACTTTGCTCGCAACCATTCATGTCCATCTGGATTCACAAGCAAGGTGCCCCCAATAGCTAGAATTTTTCTCTTAATTCTTGAAATAAAAGGACCAATACGACAAGCCAGAATGTAAAAAATGGGAGCTTCGTCCTTGTTTTCCTTAGCCAATTCAATAGCCTTGTTGACTGCTGCAATATCGTAAGCGATGGCGCGGGCTGGTCCGATATTGGGCACATCAACATTGAAACAAATGGCTCCATTATGCTCAAACCGGTCTTCCGTGATACCAGACTTGGCTGAATTTTCACGCATACAAGCAACATAATATTGTATGTTGCTGTCTTTTTGGTATTCGGTTAATTTTTCAACAAAGGTTTCAAACCCTCCATATTTGGCAGGAATCCCTTTTGAACCAATGATATAAACTGCTTTTCTCATATCACTCCTACTTTATTTTATAATAAAACAAAAATTATTTCGCTCCATCTTTCATTACTACAACTTTTATTGTCTTCAGTAAAATCTCAATATCTTTCCAAATTGTCCAGCCATCTAAATAAGTAACATCTAATTTTACTACATCATCGAAGTTTGTAATATTACTTCTACCACTAATCTGCCAAAGGCCTGTAATTCCAGGTTTAAAACTGAGACGACGTTTTTGTTCGGGTGTATACTTCATATACTCATCTAAGGTTGGTGGTCTAGTACCAACTAAACTCATATCGCCTTTTAGAACATTCCAAAATTGTGGCAATTCATCTAGACTCGTCTTTCTAATAAAGTACCCTATCTTTGTCACACGTGGATCATTTTCAATCTTAAACATCCCACCCTGCATCTGGTTCTGACTCATCAAATCCTTCTTGATTTCCTCTGCATCTACTCTCATAGAACGGAATTTATAAAATTTAAATATACGTCCATTTCTACCAACCCTATCCTGGGCAAAAATAGCAGGACCTCCATCTTTTTTTATCAAAGGAACAAGAAAAATAGACACTATACCACAAATCACTAGACCAAATAAGGATCCGATTATATCTATCATTCGTTTTAAAGCAACATCACTAGAACGATAAAAGGTTGTTGAAAAATTAACCACACTAGAATTCCCAAAACGTTGAATCGCTTTTTCACTATTGGTTACAAATTCTAAAGTCGCAATATTAACAGCTACTGGCAAGCCCATCATTTCAAATTGAGAAACAAAATCTGCAATTAAAAAATTTTCACTTGGAAGATTAATCACCACTTGATCTACTACTGATCTCGTAGCATAGGTTACTAAGTTATCCAACGTAACGATTGTCAAATTAGAAGACTCAAAATGCTCATCATCCACAATACAAACAGCTGAAACATAGCCATACTCATAACTAGACAGTTGCTTTAGTACTCTCTCAACTCGTGCACGTGTGGTCACTAGCAAGATACGCTGAGTATATTTTTTTTGAAGTGATAGATATTTCCAAATCTTACGAATCCAAATATTGACAATCATTAGCATAATTGAATTTACAGTCACAATGCATAATAGATTAGCTAATGATAAATATGGTATATTTGGTTCTAAAATAGGAAAAACTATACAGGATAAGAAAATATAGACCAGTATATATTTTAACGTTTGTATACATTCCTCTGCAAGGGTCCGGTATTTGAAATTTTTACTATATGCACTAATGTAGTAAGAAATAGTGTGAACCACCATCAGAAATACCAGAAGTTCATGACTAGCTAATACAAACGATAACAGATAAATTGGAAACAGTTGTATTATGAGAATCTCTAGTTTTCGAATATTTGATACTTCTCTCAAAACTACCTCCTAGGTAACTCTACCTACTTCTTTTTCCCATAATTTCCATAGGAACCATAGGCTCCATAACCACCATAAGCTCCATATTTTTCAACTTCGGTGTTGAATTTATTTAGAACCACACCTAAAAAAGGAGTTCCTGTTTGTTCTAACTGTTCCTTCGCCTTTAAGATATCACGTCGTTTTGTCTCTCCAGCTGCCGTAACCAAGATAGAAGCGTCACATTTTTGTGTAATGATAGCGGCGTCAATAACCATCCCAATCGGTGCAGTATCCACAATGACATAGTCAAAATACTTACGCAAGGTATCAATCATGGTATGGAAATTTTCACTCTGCAGGAGGGCCGTTGGGTTAGGTGATATCGGTCCTGCCTGAATAACAAATAGGTTATCAATATTGGTATCACAGAGACCATTTGAAAGATCAGTAGTTCCAGCTAAGAAGTCAGTTAACCCAGTAATTTTTTCCCTTGACTTGAAGACACCAGACATGACTGAATTACGGATATCCGCATCAACTAGCAATGTTTTATAGCCTGCACGCGCGAAAGCCCAGGCGATATTAGTTGACGTTGTCGATTTTCCTTCACCAGGTCTGACAGATGAAATAGCAAGAACTTTCAAATTATCACCACTCAATTGAATATTGGTACGCAAAGCATTATAGTGTTCTTCAGCTTTTTTAGCAAAATCTAAACGCTTTTTTGAGATTTCTAATGTTGGCATGTTTTCTCCCTTACTTTAACTTATCCAAATCTGGAACAATTCCTAAAAGTGCAACCTGCATGACTTCTTCGACATCTTCTGGTCGTTTGACACGATCGTCCAATAATTCAAGCAATACGACTGCAACAACCATCACTGCTCCACCTACTAGGAAAGCAAGCGCAGTATTTCGACGAATATTAGGTGAGGATGGTGTTATTGCTGGTCTAGCTTCCTCTAATGTTGTTACATCAGATACACGAGTTACCTTAATGATTTTTTCAGCTGCCACTTCACGAAGAGCATTTGCGATACGACTTGCTTCTTCTGGTTGATCATCCTTAACAACGATCGATACGATACGAGTATCTACCGGTACTGTCACCTGAATTTTCTTAGTTAGTTCTTTAACTGTTTTCTCTAATTTAAGATTTGAAATGACTTTTTCCAGTACATCTTGCGAAAGGATAATTTCCTTATAGTCTTTTACAAGATAGGTACCTGCCTGCAAATCCTGATTCGTCAACCCTGTATTTTCAGATTGATTGCGACTAACAACATAGATTCGTGTTGTACTAGCATATTCCGGTTTCAACACAAAACTACTCAAGCCAAATGCAAGTAACGCTGTCACAACCGCAGTTAGTATGATAGCGAGTTTCTTCTTCCAAAGGATTTTAAATAATTGAACAACATCAATTCCGATTTCTTTATTTTCTTTCATGTTAACTCCTAAATAATTTGATCAGCTATGATAAAGCGAGGATTTTCGATAAATAATTCTCTCGCCTTTCTTTCACCGTATTGTTTTGAGACGATCTCATAAGCTTCTTTCATGTAAGGCGGTCTTTGGTCTAAATTGTGCATATCGCTCGCCACAAAATGTACCAAATCACGCTCTAGGAAATAGCGAGCTCGTTTCTTCATAAATTTATATTTATCCCCAAATAACTTTGGTTTTAAAATACTTGAGCTATTGATTTGAGTGTAGCAGCCCATGTCAATCAACTCTTTTACCCGTTTTTCGTTATTTTCTAATTCATGGTAACGTTCAATGTGGGCAACTACAGGCGTTATCCCAAGCATGAGAACATTGCTCAAGGCAGTATGGATTTCCCTGTAAGGGGTAGCCATACTAAACTCAATGAGAGCATAGCGTGTCCCATTGAGACTTGGAATCACCTGTTTTTCTAACTTCTCAAGCACATCATGGGTATAATAAATTTCTGCTCCATAGAGAATGGTCAAATCTGGAGCCACTTCCTTGGCTAACTCCTTCACTTCTTGGAAGTTTGTCTCTATCGTCTCCTCAGGAGTTTCAAACATTCCTTTTCGTCTATGCGATGTCGATACAATAGTCCTTACACCTTGTCTATAGGCTTCTGTCAAAAGCGCCTTGCTTTCTTGCTTAGTTTTCGGACCATCATCCACACCAAATACGATATGCGAATGAATATCAATCATTTTGTCTTATTTCCCTTCCATCACATCATTGATTGCAGCCTTGACTGACTCTAAACTGCTATCACTTATCTCCATCATGTAGAGGCTACTCTCAGGCATGGCATAGGATGGTAAATCCATACGCCCTGTTCCTTTAAGATCTTGCGAATTGATCTTATACGTTCCACCACTCTCAAGTTGGGCATTAACCAGGTTCATCATGGTTTCAAGTGGCATATTGGTTTGAATCGAATCTTGCAGCCCTTTTATAATACTGTCATAATTTTTCAAAGCTTCCGTAGAGGTTAATTTTTGCAGAATTGCAACAATGACCTTTTGCTGGTTACGGCCACGATCCCGATCACCATCTGCCAAAGAATAGCGCTCACGCACAAAGCCAAGAGCTTGCTCCGAATCAAGATGAACATTCCCTACAGGAAAATGAAACTTACCATGCAATGATGTAAAATCCTGATCATTATGAACATCAACCCCACCAAGGAGATCTATCAACTTCAAGAAAGAAGTGAAATTCAAACGAGCATAATAGTTCAAGTCAATACCGTAGAGATTTTCCAGGGTATGAATTGAAGCATCTACCCCATAAATCCCCGCATGGGTCAACTTATCTTTTTGGTTGTTGCCACCATCTGCAATTGGAACATAGGAATCACGTGGTGTCGTTGTCAAGAGAATCTTTTTCGTTTCACGATTCACTGTCATAATGATATTGACATCCGAACGAGAAACTGAGCTAATTGGACCGTAAGTATCAATTCCGCTGATATAAACGTTGAAACTGTCACCTTTGACATCTTTTGGAGTTTCAACCGTCTTGGTTAATTCTTTGGTATAGATTTTCTTAATTTTCGAAGCATAGTCAGGATATTCCGATTCGATAATGTTTTCAAAGACACTGTTTAGAATGATTGCCTTTGTATCACCGGCTAGCAAGCTCTTATAGGCCGCAAGATAGGAGCTACTTTCTTCGACAGTCAATTCCCTATTTTGACTATCCTTAAGATCATTCATCAACTGTTGGATATTATCCTTATCCGTCCCAGTCGGTCCCATCACACTGCTTACCTGACTGATATTATCAATTGGACTATCTGCTAACACTGCAATACTCATCGAATAATTTGAGTAATTCGATGTTGCATTCAAACGACTGGTAAATCCAATGAACTGCCCTACGGCAAAGAGAGAAGTACCAGTGATTAACACACCAAGTAGTAATAAAATCAGCGTTAGATTTTGAACTTTCTTGGACCGAATTAAAAAGAAGCACAAGATAGCTAAGGCTACAATTAAGACAGTGACCACTATATTGAGATATCGGAAGGCTAGCATATTGTACTTGAAAATCAAAAACAATAAAAAGACTGCTAGTAATGCATAGATAGCTAGCAACCCCCAACTAATCAATATTTTTGTTTTACCCTGACGAGCTCGCTTCGAAGATCTACTCACGATATACCTCTATTATCAATTTTTATTTCATTTTATTATATCATAAAAAAATACACTTGTGAGATAAATCCGCTTAGGTAAGGCGTTTTCATCTTCTTTCCGAAACATTCTTTTTGATTTGCAAACAATTACATCAATAAATTTACTATATAAACATCAAAAAGGTCCCTTACGGAACCTCATTCATCTTTATTTAACATGATTTTCTGCTTCTTTTTGAGCTTTTTCGATTGCTTTTTTACTTTCTTGCTCCCATTTAGTCTTAGCTTCTTCATACTGTTTGGTTGTCACAGTATCTTTTTGCAGTTTCATGTACTTGTAGTTATTGCCATCACCCTTGATGCCGACCAGTGAATAGCCTCTTGTAAATGGCGTTACTTTGGTTACAGATGCTGTACCACCACTTGACATGGCTGACATAATCAGAGAATTGTCAATCATCCAAGCCTGTGCTTCAGCATATTTTTCATAGCGTTTGGCTACATCTTTATTTTCGCTATCTGCATCTTTGAGCATCTTGGTGTAAGTATCAAGTCCCAAGCTAGCAATCTTAGCTTTATCTTCTTGAGCATCTAGACCAAAAATCTTGAGGTAGAATCCATCCTCTGCATTGAAAGGATTAAGATAAGTTGACGGATCTTGGTAGTCACCTACCCAACCATCAAAGTTCAAATCATAGTCACGATCAGCTGGTGTTGGCGCTAAAAAGGCTACATTATTAAAATCATCCGTTGAAAGTTGTTGAACATCAATGACAATGTTATCAGCACCTAAAACCGACTCAAGGGTTTGCTTAACTGAGTTCATGCCTGTCACAGCATTTTTACTAGTCTGATCAACTGCAACATCCAAGTGAATTGGGAAAGTCACACCTTGACTTGCCAATTCTTTTTTAGCTTCCGCAAATTTTGCTTGGGCTTTTTCTTTGTTGAAATAGGCATCCTGAGCATCTGCCAAGTTAATATCTGACCATTCTGTGCCATAGTTGACCAATTTAGAAGCAACTACTTCTCCAAAGGTCTTGTCTCCAACTTGGACAAATGTAGGAGGCACTAGGGTGTTACGAAGAGTCTTGCTAGCTGCTTCTTCCCCGTTTGACTGAGCAGAATAGGCTGTGCGGTCCAGGGCAAAGTTCACCGCTTGGCGGAAGTTTTTGTTCAAGACAGCTGTCTCAGTTGACTTCTTCTGCTCATCTGTCGTTTTAGACGTATGGTTGTAAGCCTTACGGTTGACGTTGAAATTGAAATACCAAGAAGTCTTGTCCTGCAAGCTATAGACGATATTATCCTTATATTTCTCCTTGGTCTTAGCAAAGTTAGAACTATTTGGATAAACCCCAGCGATAGAATAAGCTCCACTTTCAAAGTTACGGATGGTCAATTCTTGGTCTGAACCATCAAAGTAAGCCAATTTTACGTGTTCAATTGATACTTTGTCATGATCATAGTAATGTGGGTTCTTCACATACTCGATCGATGATTTTGATGTGAAATCTTTTAACAAATAAGGTCCGCTGTAGAGAATGCTATCTGGAGATAGGGTCCCAAAATCTTTCCCTTTTGAGTTTAGAAACTCTTCATTCACTGGGAAAAGAATACTATTGGTTGTTTTTGAATTCCAGTAAGGCTCTGGGCGTGCCAAAGTATACTCAACAGTATGGTCGTCAATGGCCTTCACTCCAACCTTAGAAAAGTCAGAATCCGCTCCTGTAATATAATCATTCAAGCCCTTGATCGAGTTTTGAATCAAGTCAATGGCCTGGGATTTATTATCCACTGCATACTTGATACCTGTCACAAAATCTTGTGCCTTGACTGGGGCGTACTCTTCACCGTCAGCCGTGAACCATTTGGCATCTTTTCTCAGTTTGTAGGTATAAGTCAGGCCATCGCTTGAAACAGACCAGTCTTCTGCCAAAGATGGAACTAGGTTTCCGTGGTTGTCATTTTCAAGCAAACCATCAACTAGGTTGGTAATGATGGCTGTATTATCAGCGTAGTAGTCTAACAAGTAGTTAAATGTAGTTGGATTTCCACTAAAGGTTGATGAGTAAGTTTTTGTATCTGAACCTGATTGTCCGCAAGCAGCTAAAAGCAAAGCAGCTGCAAAAGTCAGGCCTGCACTAAGGACACGCTTTTTTGTAGTCATCTTCTTTCTCCTTTATGTTAGTTTTTATAACATAAGTTTATTTTACCAAAATAGTGGGAATTTGTAAAGTTAATTGAATTTTGAGAATGAAAGTTTATAAACCTTGGTTATAAAAAAACAAAGGATTTCTGCCTTTCATACAGTCCTCCCTTGTTTTTATGCGATTTCAATTTTAAATTTTTCTGTAAAAAATATTTATAGTAATTCCACACAGAAAGCATCCCATGGAGCTAAGATTTGTTTTTCAAAGACTTCTTGAGCTAGGGCGTTTTCAATCAAGACAGATTTGACGTTTCCTTCTACTGTCATGTCTTGCTCTTCATTGGATAAGTTGGCCACAACTAGGAAGCGACGGTCGCCATCTTTACGGATATAGGCAAAGACCTTGTCAGCTGTTTCCAATAGTTCAAAGTCAGCTCGAATCAGCCAGCTATTCTCCTTACGGATTTGAACCAGTTTCTGATAAGTATAGAAAATAGATTCTGGATTTGCCAGCGCTTTCTGAACGTTGATTACTTCATAGTTTGGATTGACTGCCAACCAAGGCTGACCTGTCGAGAAACCAGCGTTTTTGCTCTCATCCCATTGCATTGGAGTACGGGCATTGTCACGTCCAATGACACGGATACTGTCCATGATTTCTTCCATCGGAACACCTTTTTCAAGAGCTTCACGCGCATAGTTAAGAGATTCAATATCTTCTACTTGGTCCAGCGTTTCAAACGGATAGTTGGTCATCCCAATCTCCTCACCTTGGTAGATATAAGGAGTCCCTCTCATGAGATGAAGCAATATTGCAAAGGCTTTGGCAGATTTTTCGCGGTATTCTTGATCATTTCCCCAGATTGAGACAATACGAGGGAGGTCATGATTGTTCCAGAAGAGGGAATTCCAGCCGTCCTCAACTCCTAACTCTGTCTGCCATTTGTTGAAAATCTCTTTTAACTTAGCGATATTCAGCTCTTTTTGATAGTGCCATTTAGGCTGACCTTCCTGATACTGAAGACCGATATGTTCAAACTGGAAGACCATAGACAATTCTTGCCCCTTTGGATCCGAGTAGAGCTTGGCAATCTCTGGCGTTGCTCCCCAGGTCTCTCCCACTGTCAAGAGATTCTTATCTCCAAAGGTCGCCTGATTCATCTCCTTGAGATAGGGATGGAGCATGGGACCATTATTGACTACTTTCTCGTCAGGAATTTTCCCAATCATGTCAATGACATCCATGCGGAAACCACCAATGCCTTTATCAATCCAGAAATTCATCATCTCATAAATTTTCTGACGAAGTTTTTCATTTTCCCAGTTGAGATCAGGTTGCTTCTTGCTGAAAAAGTGGAGATAGTACTGACCTGACTTTTCATCGTACTCCCAAGCAGACCCACTAAAGATAGACTCCAAATCGTTTGGTTCATCCCGCCAGATATAGTAGTCTCGTTCAGGGCTATCAGGATTTTCACAGGCCTCGACAAACCAAGCATGCTCATCTGAAGTATGATTGACCACTAAGTCCATGATGATACGAATATCACGCTTCTTAGCTTCCGCGATCAGTTGGTCCATATCCTCCATGGTTCCGAAAATAGCTGCAATCGCTTGATAATCAGCAATATCATAGCCATTATCATCCATAGGACTGTCATAAACTGGAGAAAGCCAAATCGCTGTAATTCCTAACTTGGCTAGATAGTCTAACTTACTGGTAATTCCTGGCAAATCGCCAGTTCCATCTCCATTACTATCCATAAAACTCTTAGGATAGACCTGATAGACTACGGCATTGTGCCACCATTTTTCTTGCATCTTCTTACCTCATTATTTTAATAAGCTGTAGTCTATGATAGCGCTTTTTAAAATTTTATGCAAGCGTTTGCCTAATCTTTTTGATTCCTTTTTTAACTCCATAGTTTCCTAACTTCCAATTTTTTATTATAATAGGGGTCAGAGGTAAAAAAATGAAAAAACAAGCTTTTAGTTCTGAACAATATTTGAATCTACAGCGCGACCACATTTTGGAGCGCATTAACCAATTTGACGGCAAGCTCTACTTGGAGTTTGGTGGCAAAATGTTAGAAGATTTCCACGCTGCTCGTGTCCTTCCTGGTTATGAGCCTGACAACAAAATCAAGCTCTTGCAAGAATTGAAAGAGCAAGTCGAGGTTGTAATTGCCATTAACGCTAGCAACATCGAACATTCCAAGGCACGTGGTGACTTGGGAATTTCTTATGACCAAGAAGTTCTTCGCTTGATTGATAAATTCAATGAATTGGGAATTTTTGTTGGCTCAGTGGTCATCACACAGTACGCTGGCCAACCAGCTGCAGATGCCTTCCGCAACCAACTGGAAAAAAACGGAATTGATTCTTATCTTCATTATCCAATCAAAGGATATCCGACGGATATGGATCACATCATTTCTCCAGAAGGCATGGGAAAAAATGACTACATCAAAACCAGTCGCAACTTGATTGTCGTAACCGCTCCTGGACCTGGTTCTGGAAAATTAGCAACTTGTATGTCCAATATGTATCACGACCAAATCAATGGTATCAAGTCTGGTTACGCTAAATTTGAAACCTTCCCAGTCTGGAATCTTCCCCTTCATCATCCAGTTAATTTGGCCTACGAGGCTGCCACAGCTGACCTTGATGATGTCAACATGATTGACCCCTTCCATCTCCAAACCTACGAAGAAACCACTGTCAACTATAACCGTGATATCGAAATTTTCCCAGTGCTCAAGCGCATGTTGGAACGTATCCTAGGAGAGTCTCCATACGCTTCTCCGACAGATATGGGTGTCAACATGGTTGGTTTCGCTATTACAGATGATGAAGCTGCTGTCGAAGCTTCTAAACAAGAAATCATCCGTCGCTACTATCAAACTGTTCTTGATTTTAAAGCCGAAAAAGTTGGCGAATCTGCTGTCAAGAAAATCGAGTTGCTTATGAACGACCTTGGTATCACACCTGCAGACCGTAAGGTTGCTGTCGTTGCCCGTCAAAAGGCAGAAGAAACTGGCGGCCCTGCCCTAGCCCTTGAATTGCCAACTGGGGAAATTGTCACTGGTAAGAACTCAGAACTCTTTGGCCCTACAGCCGCTGCTCTTATCAACGCTATCAAGAAATCAGCTGACATCGCTAAAGAAGTAAAACTAATCGAACCTGAAGTTGTTAAGCCAATCCAAGGTCTTAAAATCGATCATCTCGGTAGCCGCAATCCACGCCTTCATTCAAATGAAATCCTGATTGCACTTGCTATCACAGCTACAGAAAATCCTGATGCTGCTCGTGCTATGGAAGAACTTGGCAACCTCAAAGGAAGCGAAGCGCACTCAACCATCATCTTAACCGATGAAGACAAGAATGTCCTTCGCAAATTGGGTATCAATGTAACCTTTGACCCTTACTACCAATACGACCGCTTGTATCGTAAATAAAGATTTCAACCTCTCCAGCCTCGGAGAGGTTTTCTCTCTGACTCAAGAGCCGGCTTTATGTTATAATGAAAGAAGAAAACTGAAAGGATTTACCATGTCAAAAGAAGTTATTGTTGAAAGTTTTGAACTTGACCACACCATTGTTAAAGCACCCTATGTTCGCTTGATTGGGGAAGAAACAGGACCAAAGGGAGACATCATCTCCAATTATGATATTCGTTTAGTGCAACCAAACGAAGACTCTATCCCTACCGCTGGCCTTCACACTATTGAGCACCTCTTAGCCAAGCTCATCCGTACCCGCATCGACGGCATGATTGACTGTTCACCATTTGGTTGCCGCACAGGCTTCCATATGATTATGTGGGGGCGCCACACCAGTGCTGAAATCGCGGCCGTCATCAAGGATTCGCTCAAGGAAATCGCTGAGACTACTACTTGGGAAGACGTCCCTGGAACAACCATCGAATCTTGCGGTAACTACAAGGATCACAGCCTCTTTTCAGCTAAAGAATGGGCAAAATTGATTCTCCAACAAGGAATCTCTGACGATGCCTTTGAACGCCATGTCATCTAAACACAAAAAAGGAACCAGTT